>JBDNIR010000394.1:0-9588 GCA_041688195.1 Marinobacter sp. | reverse complement strand
TGCTGCTGATTGCCCGCGGTCGATACCCGGTTCGACCAGTGACGCACCTTTCGGTGCATTTGAGAGGGCCTCACCCAGGTCAGCAATGCTTGACACGCAGAGACTCTGGGACAGGTGATCCAAAACCTGCTCAACGGCGAACGACCAAAGCGGATCAATACGCATTTCTTTGGCGATCCGGGGCTGCTCCCCGAGATCGTAGCGGCTCAGCCAGGCCTGCAGGTCGTCATCCTGACCGCCCATCTGCTCATCGAGCAAGGAATGTTGGGAGTCCATACTGGCTTTCAGAGACTGAACGTTCTGGCGCTGTTCAGAGACCCGTAAATCGACGTCTTTCTGGTGCTGACGGGCTTCCTGCAAGCGGCTCTGGATAGCACCAATACGCTCAACGGCCTCTTCCCGCTGCAAACCGGCAATTTGCTCCTGCTCGGTTAACTCTTCAAGTTCTTCCCGATTACGCTGACCTTCCAACAATGCTTTTTCTTCCTCGAGACGATACTGTCGGCTGAGCAGGCGCTCGATGGCTTCTTCCAGGGCACGGATTCGGGACTGGGCGAGCTCTGCCTGACGGCGGGCATCCGACCACCGGTTGCTGAATGTTTCCCAGCTCTGCTGCCAATCGTTCATTGCTTGCTCGGCTTGTTGCAGTTTCTCCGCAGATTGCTCAGCGTGCTCTGCCAAAGCTTCCTGCTCGGGCCCGAGCATGGTGATCTCTTCCTGGATACCGTTCAGCCTGGATTCATCTTGCTCAAGTTCCCGGGCCAACTCCCGCCGATTAGCCATTGCCTGATCAAGTTCGGCGGCCATCTGGCGGCTGCGCTCGCGCTGATGTTCAAGGCTTTGTTCAATGCGTGCGATATCAGCGCCCGCTTCATAATAGCGAGCCTGGGCCTTGTTGAAGTGCTCGGTTCGCTCCTGATGGCCTACCCGCAGGGACTCCAGAGAGGTCTCCAGATTGACCCGTTCGGTCAATATTTTTTCAAGCTCGAGCTCCGTACCCCGGATACGGGTTCGGGCGCTTTGAAGATCAGTATCCAGTGCCTGCCAACGCAGTACGATCAACTCAGCTTTTTTCTGGCGCTCTTCCTGCTTGAAGGCTTTGTACTTCTCTGCGGACTGGGCCTGGCGCTGCAAGTGCTGGAGTTGACGCTCCAGCTCTTCCCGCAGATCAGTTAGCCGTTCCAGGTTTTCCTGAGTCCGTCGCATGCGGCTTTCAGTCTCTTTCCGACGCTCTTTGTACTTGGAGATTCCGGCAGCTTCCTCGATATAGATCCGAAGCTCTTCCGGCTTGGCCTCAATTAATCGGGAAATCATGCCTTGTTCGATAATGGCATAGCTTCTTGGGCCCAGACCCGTACCCAGAAACAAATCGGTAATGTCCCGGCGGCGGCATTTGGTACCGTTCAGGAAGTAATCGGACTGGCCTTCTCGGGAAATACGCCTTTTGACAGAAATTTCGTTGAACTTGGCAAACTCGCCCGGTGCCACGCCACTGGTGTTATCGAAAACCAGTTCGATAAACGCCTGCCCCACTGGCTTGCGCGCACTGGAACCATTGAAGATGACATCGGTCATGGACTCACCGCGCAGGTACTTTGCAGAGCTCTCGCCCATTACCCAGCGCACAGCGTCGATGATGTTGGATTTACCACAGCCGTTAGGGCCAACGACGGCTGTCATATTGGAGGGAAAAGGCACGGTGGTTGGGTCAACAAAGGACTTGAAGCCAGCCAGTTTGATCGATTTCAGACGCATTGTATGATCTGTTCGTCCGCTCTACGGGTCCAAGAAAACGGTTGGTCGGGTCTGGCGATGTCAGGCCGAATCCGTCTGTCCAAGAATACTGAGTACCTGACGGCGCTGGTGCTCTCCAAACGCCCGGATACTGGCCTCAAGCGCTGCCGCATCCGAATTGCTCACCGCTGAGGCCAGTTGCTGGAAAAACCTTTCGGTTTCAGAAATTTCACCTCGAAAGCTTTCCAGCGCGACATAATACGTGCGGCTGATGGCCGGTTTGAAGTTTTCCAGAGTTTCCTCCAGAAACGGATTATCGATCATGCGGTAGGCATGACGCATGACGCCAAAACCTGCCTCTATCACGCTTTCAGTGGACTCCTCTCGGCGGGATTTCCCGGAGTCAATCAACATCTGTAACTCGTCGACCCTGGTCATCATCCCTGCCAGATACGGCTCCGACCACCGTTCCAGTACCTTGCGGCCAAGCATACACAAAAGTTCAATATAAATATCATACAGGCTGTCCACCAATTCCGGTGTCAGCTGGGAAACAACCGCTCCCCGGCGGGGGAAAATCTCTATCAGATGTCTCCGCTCAAGGATAAGCAAGGCTTCTCTTACCGGGCCGCGGCTTACGTCCAGTTCTCCGGCGACTTTAAGTTCCTGGATGCGCTCACCGGGGATCAATTGCCCGGTAATAATTCTTTGGCCCAAATGCTGGGCAATTTGCTCCGACAGACTCTCTGGTGCCTGGAATCTCATTGCTGCCTTCGTTGAGTGAAATTTGGACATCGCCATCAGGTCGCGAAGTGTATCACAACCGCCACTGCACCCCAGTCATTGCCGATTTCATCAACAATAAAACCTGAACGCCGCCTGTGCACTACGGCGGCGTTTCAACTCTCGGCCCCGGAGTTATTTCTTGCGTGCAGGCTTTTTAGCCGCTGGCGGCTTGGTGCCACTGACCTGCCATTTGCTGGCACGACTTTTCTTGACTGGTTGGGAAGGTTGCTTACGCTGTTTGCGCTCGTGTACCGCCTGCTCCCCCGGCGTTTTCTTGGGCAAGGTGATAGAGGGCAAATCCACTGCCTTACTCAATGCGTCGACGGATCTCTGATCCAACTCTTCCCACCGCCCGACGCTCAGACGACTAGGCATAAATGCCGGCCCGTAGCGAACCCGCTTGAGACGTGATACCTGTACGCCCTGGGACTCCCACAACCGCCTGACTTCCCGGTTACGGCCCTCAAACAGTGTGACGTGAAACCAGCGGTTAATGCCCTTTCCTCCAGCAGAACTGATGTCGGAGAAGCGCGCGATGCCATCGTCCAGCAATACGCCTTCATGCATGCGTTTAAGCATTGCATCATCCACTTCACCAAACACACGGACAGCGTATTCCCGGTCAATCTGGCGGGACGGGTGCATCAGCCGGTTAGCCAACTCACCATCTGTGGTGAACAGCATTAGTCCGGTGGTATTAATGTCGAGTCGGCCAATCGCTATCCAGCGATGCTCTTTAAGCTTGGGCAGGCTGTCGAACACGGTCGGACGCCCTTCCGGGTCATTTCGGGTGGTGACCTCGCCTTCTGGCTTGTTATACATCAGCACTCTGCGGACCGTCTCAGCGGCAGATGCGGTTTCAAGCCTGCGACCGTCCAGTTCGATTCGGTCACTCACAGTAACTTTCTGACCTGGCTCGGCAACGTGCCCGTTGACCGTAACCCTGCCTTCATCAATCCAGCCTTCAACTTCCCGCCGCGAGCCTGCACCGGCACGGGATAGCAATTTCTGTAAGCGCTCTGGCTCTATGTTAGTAGCGGTCGCCGTTCTTCTCGGCTGACTATGGGGGCGTTCTGACGCCATTACGATTTCCTTTTAGTTCAGCTGAACAATCGATCAGTGAAATGTTTGTTCATGAGTATTATTGACTGCCGATCCAGAATTCGATCTCGGGTTGCAGGGTGTTTTCAATTTCGCGGCCGATTTCTTCCAGGTCCCTTACTTCTGACAGGGGCGGCATCTGATCAAGGCTGGACAGGTTGAAGTAGTCCAGGAACTGTTTCGTTGTGGCGTACATTGCTGGCCGCCCGGGAACATCACGATGCCCCACAACCCGCACCCATTCGCGCTCCAGCAGCGTCCGCACTGTGTTGCTGCTAACGGTTACGCCGCGAATATCTTCAATTTCACCCCGGGTAATCGGCTGACGATAAGCCACCAGTGCGAGTGTTTCCAGCAGCGCCCGGGAATAACGCTGGGGTTTCTCTTCGAACAGCTTGCCGACCCAGGGCGCAAACTCCTGGCGCACCTGAAACCGGTAGCCGCTGGCAACCTTCATCAGCTCGAACCCCCGCCCTTCACACGACTGCTCAAGCTGGAACAAAACATGCTCCATGACCTGCCGTGCTGGCCGTTCATCTTCATTGAACAATTCGCGAAGCTGTTCGATGGCCATGGGTTTACCCGCAGCTAACAGCGCAGCTTCAACTATGGCCTTGAGACGGCGGATATGTTCGTCGTTCATAACACCCTCAACAAACTGCCCGAGCCCTGATATGAATAGAACCAAGCAGTTCAGTCTGGACGATTTCGATTAGCTGTTCCTTAACCAGTTCAAGTGTCGCTATAAACGTAACCACCACACCTAAACGCCCTTCTTCGACTGTAAACAGGCTTTCAAAACTGACAAAGTGATCGCCGCTTAAAGCCGCCAGAATGGAGGACATCCGCTCCCGCGTCGACAACCGCTCTCTTTCCACATGGTGACTGGTGAAAAGATCCGCTCTCTGAAGCACACCCCGTAAAGCCAGCAACATGTCCCGGAAATCCACATCCGGTGGCGCCTGGGCAGTCGCTAACGTCGGCAACGCCGCACTCCCGGGGAACGTATCCCGATCCAGTCTTGGCAAACTGTCGATATCTTCCGCCGCTTGTTTGAAGCGCTCATACTGTTGCAGGCGCCGGATCAACTCGGCTCGCGGGTCAAGGTCTTCCTCGTCTTCCGCCTCCTGCCTCGGTAACAACATGCGGGATTTTATCTCAGCAAGGGTGGCAGCCATAACCAGGTATTCAGCCGCAAGCTCAAACCGCATCGCCTCCACTGCGCCAATATAATCGATGTATTGGCGAGTGATTTCGCTGACGTCAATATCCAGGATGTTCATGTTCTGCCGGCGTATAAGGTACAGCAGTAAATCCAGCGGGCCCTCAAAGGCCTCCAGAAAGACAGCCAGCGCATCGGGCGGGATATACAGATCTTTCGGCATATCCACAAAGGCTTTGCCGGAGACCCTCGCGATCGGGGACACGCTGCTTGTGTCTTTCATCATAGCAATGTCTCTGCCCGGACCTTTACGGCTCAACGGTAACGAAGCCCCATCGCGGATCTTACTTCCTCAAGGGTGTCCCGGGCAGCATCACGGGCTTCCTCGCAGCCCTCATCAATGATGGAGCGAACCAGGTCCGGGTTGCCTTCATATTCCAGTGCGCGTTCGTGTAACGGCCGCTGCTCTTCCACGATGGCATCAATCAGCGGCTTCTTGCAGTCCAGGCACCCGATGCCGGCACTGCGACAACCCTTTTGCACCCATTCCTGAGTGTCGGCATCCGAGTAAACCTTATGCAGCCCCCACACCGGGCACTTCTCAGGCTCACCAGGATCAGTACGACGTACACGCTGAGGGTCGGTCTGCATAGTACGAATCTTCTGGGCGACCGTATCCGGCTCTTCCCTTAAACCGATGGTGTTGCCGTAGGACTTGGACATTTTCTGACCATCCAACCCCGGCATTTTGGAATCAGGCGTCAGCAGCGCCTGGGGTTCTGGTAGAATTATCTTGCCACCGCCTTCGATGTAACCATAAAGACGTTCGCTATCGCCCATGGATATATTTTGCTGCTCTTTTAGCAACGCGCGGGCGGTATCGAGGGCTTCCAAATCTCCACCCTCCTGATAACGCTTCTTCAGGTTGCGGTAAAGCTTCGCGTTCTTCTTGCCCATTTTGACGATTGCAGCTTCAGCCTGCTCCTCAAAACCGGGTTCCCGACCGTATAAATGGTTAAAACGACGAGCGATCTGGCGGGTGATCTCAACGTGTGACACCTGATCTGCCCCGACCGGTACGCGGCCTGCCCGGTAAACGAGAATGTCGGCACTTTGCAGCAGCGGATAACCGAGAAAACCGAAGGTTGCCAGGTCTTTTTCTCGCAGTTTCTCCTGCTGATCCTTATAGGTCGGAACCCGTTCAAGCCAGCCCAGGGGTGTAATCATTGATAGTAAAAGATTGAGCTCAGCGTGTTCGGGTACCCGCGACTGAATAAATAATGTGGCAGACCCGGGATTTACACCGGCCGCAAGCCAATCGATGACCATATCCCACACGCTCGATTCAATCATCGACGGGTCATCGTAGTTAGTGGTCAGCGCATGCCAATCAGCGACAAAGAAAAAGCATTCGAATTCATGCTGGAGTTTAACCCAGTTTTTAAGCACACCATGATAGTGACCAAGATGCAGCTTGCCGGTTGGTCGCATCCCGGACAGCACCCGTTGCTGGGAATCTACAGAACTCAAAGCATGAACTCCTTTCGTTACAGATAGTATGCGTCATCATAAAAGAGACTGAGCGGCGATTATAGACTCATGTGTCGACAAGGTTAACGTAAAAACAAAAAACCCCCGTCGTCCAGCCAAACCGGACCCGAGGGTTTTCAATCGAAAGAGCGACTTACCAGCCAGTCACTTCCTTCAGCGCCTTACCGATCTCTGCAAGGCTACGCACAGTTTTTACACCGGCGTCTTCCAGAGCTGCGAATTTCTCATCCGCTGTACCTTTACCACCGGCGATGATCGCACCGGCGTGGCCCATACGCTTACCTGCAGGTGCGGTAACACCGGCAATGTAGGATACCACAGGTTTGGTGACGTTGGCTTTGATGAACGCAGCCGCTTCTTCTTCCGCGTTACCGCCAATTTCGCCAATCATTACAATGGCTTCTGTCTGCGGGTCATCCTGAAGCAGTTGCAGGATATCGATAAAGTTGGAGCCTGGGATCGGGTCGCCACCAATACCCACACAGGTAGACTGGCCGAAACCAAAGTCGGTGGTCTGCTTGACCGCTTCGTATGTCAGGGTGCCTGAACGGGAAACAATACCCACTTTACCTGGCTTGTGGATGTGGCCGGGCATGATTCCGATCTTGCTCTCACCCGGTGTGATCACACCGGGGCAGTTAGGACCAATCATCCGTACGCCTTTGCGATCAACATATTCCTTCGCGTAAAGCATATCGATCGTCGGGATGCCTTCGGTAATACAAACAATCAGCTCGATACCAGCGTCCGCCGCTTCGACAATCGCATCTTTGCAGAACGGAGCCGGGACGTAGATAACCGTTGCAGTGGCTCCGGTTTTTTCAACAGCATCACGTACGGTATTGAAAACCGGAAGACCAAGATGCTCGGTACCGCCTTTGCCGGGGCTGACGCCGCCAACCATCTGGGTTCCGTAGGCAATGGCCTGCTCGGAATGGAATGTACCCTGCGCGCCGGTGAAGCCCTGACAGATTACCTTGGTGTCTTTATTGATCAGGATGCTCATTACTTACCCCCTGCGGCTTTGACGACTTGTTCTGCGGCATCCGCCAGGCTGGTGGCGGCGATGATGTTGAGGCCGCTGTCCGCAAGCACTTTGGTGCCGAGTTCAGCGTTGTTACCTTCAAGACGAACAACAACAGGAACCTTGACGCCCACATCCTTCACTGCACCGATAATGCCTTCGGCAATCATGTCGCAACGGACAATACCGCCGAAAATATTCACCAGAACTGCTTTAACATTGTCATCCGACAGAATGATTTTGAATGCTTCGGTGACCCGCTCTTTGGTTGCCCCACCGCCAACGTCCAGGAAGTTGGCTGGACGACCACCGCTGAGCTTGATGATGTCCATGGTACCCATAGCAAGGCCTGCGCCGTTAACCATGCAACCAATGTTGCCTTCGAGGGCAACGTAGTTCAGTTCCCACTTGGCAGCGTCGGCTTCACGGGAATCTTCCTGTGAAGGATCGCGCATATCACGGAGCTTCGGCTGGCGATACAGGGCGTTGCCGTCTACGCCGATTTTGGCGTCCAGGCAGTGGAGGTCGCCTTTGTCTGTGATAACCAACGGGTTAATTTCGAGCAGCGCCAGATCGTAGTCTTCAAACAGTTTTGCCAGACCCAAGAAAATCTTGGTGAACTGCTTGATCTGATCACCTTTCAGGCCCAGTTTAAACGCCAGCTCGCGAGCCTGAAAAGGCTGCGCACCGACTAACGGATCGATGGTCGCCTTAAGGATTTTTTCTGGCGTTTCTTCCGCAACTTTCTCGATCTCAACGCCACCTTCGGTAGACGCCATGAACACGATGCGACGTGTACTACGATCAACCACCGCACCCAAGTACAGCTCCTGATCAATATCGGTCAGGGGCTCAACCAGAATCTTGCTGACCGGCTGGCCATGCTCATCTGTCTGGTAGGTTACCAGGTTCTTGCCTAGCCATTTTTCAGCGAACGCACGAATGTCGTCTTTGTTGTTCAGCAGCTTTACGCCACCGGCTTTGCCGCGACCACCTGCGTGAACCTGGGCTTTAACAACCCAACGATCACCACCGATTTTGTCAGCTGCCGCTGCTGCTTCGTCAGGTGTATCGCAGGCGATACCCTGAGAGACCGGCAAACCGTATTCAGCGAATAGCTGTTTGCCCTGATATTCGTGCAAATTCATAACAATTGTCCCGCTTGTAAATGAAACGTCTGTTCCTTTGCGAAAGGACGCTCTTTTGCATCCTTTCATTTACCGAGTACGTCTTATTTTTTCTTACGACGGTTGGCGACGTGAATCGCGCCATCATTAACAGCCAGGGCCGCTTCGTGAACCGACTCTGACAAGGTCGGATGGGCAAAGCAGGTCAGCGCCAGGTCTTCAGCGCTGGAGCCAAATTCCATCGCAATCACGCCCTGAGCCACGATTTCGGAAGCTTGGGGGCCGATTACGTGGAAGCCAAGAATGCGGTCGGTTTTCTCATCTGCGATGATCTTGACAAGGCCGGTAGCGGAGTTGGCTGCCATGGCACGACCATTGGCGGCAAATGAGAAGGTACCTACTTTGTAAGCCTCACCCTCTGCCTTTAACTGCTCTTCGGTTTTGCCCACCCACGCAACTTCCGGAAAGGTGTATATAACGTTAGGGATGCAGTCATAGTTGACCTGCGGCTTATGACCCGCGATCCGCTCGACCACCATAATGCCTTCTTCGGATGCTTTATGAGCCAGCATCGGGCCGCGAACCACGTCGCCTACTGCCCAGACACCCGGGGCGTCGGTCTGACACGTGTCGTCAACGAAAATAAAACCACGCTCATCGAGATTAACACCGGCATCCGCCGCTAGCAGGTTATCAGTGTATGGGCGACGGCCCACGGCAACAATCAGCTTGTCAAACTTGGCCTCTTGTTTACCGTTGGCGTTTTCATAGTTCACATAGACCAGTTTTCGCTTAACTTCAGCGCCGGTCATGCGGCTACCCAACTCAATCTGCAAGCCCTGCTTCTTGAATTGCTTCAGAGCATCTTTTGCAACCTGCTGATCTACCGTGGGCAGAAACGAATCCAGAGCTTCAATTACAGTAACTTCAGAACCAAGCCTGGCCCATACACTACCAAGTTCCAGGCCAATGACGCCTGCACCGATAACGCCAAGACGCTTCGGCACTTCGTCAAACTCAAGCGCACCCTCGGAATCCACAATGTAACCTTCCTTGAAAGGCGCAGGCGGAATCTGGATGGGCTTGGAGCCGGTGGCGATAAT
>JBDNIR010000077.1:0-6229 GCA_041688195.1 Marinobacter sp. | reverse complement strand
GCATTACCTCCATCCGCGGCTCGCTGTCGCCACTGCAGGGCTTTACCATGATCCTCCGGGGTTCCTTTACCTTCGGCGTACATGCCCGCTACATTCAGCATGCCCTGGACGTTGCCGTTTTCGGCAAGCGCCAGGTAGCGCTCATAGGCTTCGTCATAAAGGCCCATCTTATAAACCGCATAGGCCTTCAGTACCTGAACCATCTCCCGCGCGACCCTGCGCTGATCATCCCCCATTACGGGCATGGACAGGCTCAGAACAGCAATCAGTGCCACACAGCCGCGAAGATAAACAAGCCGGTTTCCCTGCATAATTGATAACCTCCGAAGTCGGTAATATATATCCGAATGCCCGAGCATTCACATTATCAGGGCTCATGCCCCGGGGTCTCTGGTTCGAAAGTCCTGAATGCCTCCACCCTAAGGGAGCCTTTGACCTGCCGTTTAACACGACACGATATTAATATCTTGTAATAGCGAGGCATTCTGCCGATAAGACAAGACACGGTAGAGTATCGAGGTCATAGTGATTATGGGCTGTCGATCAGGCAGTAGTGACGTGCGTGATAACAACTCAAACAGGAGCAGTACAATGCAGGCAATAAGATCTTATCTTCGTCAGGTATCCGTCGTAATGGCTTTTGCCATGATGATGACCACCCTCTGGGCTGTACCCGCATCAGCAGCTATGGTGGGAACCGGTGAAGTACTTACCGAACAGCGGGCTGATATCGATCGGGATTCCCTGATGAGCATGCTGGAAAAACAGGAAGTCAAAGACGTTCTGGCCAGCATGGGTGTGAGCGAAGCGGAAGTCGAAAATCGCATTCAGAGCCTGACACCGGCAGAACTTGCTGACTTCGAGCAGCAACTGGCGACAGCTCCCACAGGTGAAGGCGTGGTCGGTGTGATTGTGCTGTTCCTGGTTATCTTCATCGTGACCGATTTGCTGTGTGCTACCAATATCTACCCTTTCATCAACTGCATACGCTAGCATCAGGTTGATAGTGATAGTTCGGCGATGGGCCACGGTCAGCATTTTGCTGGTCGTGGTGGTGCTGGCCGGTTGTGCCAGCACACCCCAATGGCCCGAAAGCCCGCAGTCTCCAGCGCTCGGTTTCCAGGAACGGCACCTGCTCACCGATGTGCCGTTTTATCCCCAGGAAAAATACCAATGCGGTCCCGCCGCACTGGCCACCATGCTCAACAGTCAGGGCCACAATGCTGACCCGGATGCACTGGTGGACAAAGTGTATATTCCTGAACGCCAAGGCACTCTCAAAGTCGAAATGGTAGCGGCAGCGCGCAGCCATCAGCTACTGGTTTATCCGCTCAACGAAGAACTTGCCGACCTGCTGACCGAAGTAGCCGCTGGCAATCCGGTGCTGGTCATGCAAAACCTGGGTTTCGGCTGGTGGCCGCAATGGCACTTTGCCGTGGTGGTGGGTTTTGATCAGGCCAGCAACGTGGTGATCCTGCACACCGACACCCGCAAGGCCCACGAACAATCGCTCCGGGTTTTCCTCACGACTTGGCAGCGCGCTGAAAAATGGGCAGCCGTGATGCTTCCGCCCGACCGTCTGCCCGCAACCGCCAAGCCTTTGAAGTACCTGACCGCAGCAAGCGACCTGGAGTCTACCGGGCAACTCGAAGCCGCTCGCGCCGCCTACAACACGGCAACGGAGACATGGCCCGATCAGCCTGCGGCTTGGCTCGGCCTCGGTAATGTGGCATACCAGCAATCGGACTGGCAGACTGCCTCGGCCCAATACGGCGAGATGGTAGAACGGTTTCCAGACATGGCGGCGGGGTGGAACAATCTCGCCCATGCATTGAAGAAGCAGGGCTGTGACGCCGAAGCCAGCGCGGCAGCGGAATGTGCCTACAGGCTGGACGATACACGGTTTTCAGAGATGATCGATGCCAAACAGGAAATTGATGACGTTCCACGGCAGTGCCCGGAAATGCAGTGCCCTGTGAAGGCTACGAACTAGAACACACCGGAATTGAGTGGGTTAGAGGCGTGCGAAGCAAATTACTGCGTGCTCTCAGAAAACTACAACGACCATTAAGCAGCTGACTTTTCCCGAAGCACTTCCACCGCCCTCCGGGAAACCGACAGTAAGCCTTCCCCACCTTCATTAAGATGAATGATGATCATCTGCTTCATCGAACGGGCCCAGAATTTGGTCAGGTGCCCGGCCACCGCTTCCGCAGCCTGTTGATCACTGTCGTGATGCTGATTATTGACACTGATCTGGTTGACCATTTTGATCAGATTATTCAGTTGCTGGTCGCTCACTGTGAGCTCTCCCCGATAAAGTTATAATGGCCCGGGCCCCTGGCCCGGGTGATAAATAACGTGCCTGTTCGGACGGGCAAATCCCACCAGCATCATGCCGGCCTTTCGGGCCTGTTCTATAGCCAGCGCGGTGGGTGCCGAAACCGCCACCAGGCAGCCGATACCAACTGCCGCGCTCTTTTGCACCATCTCGAAACTGGCCCGGCTGGAAATCAGGGCAAAACCCTGACGAAAGTCGTTACCGGCCCTGATCCGACAGCCAATCAGTTTGTCCAGCGCGTTGTGGCGGCCGACATCCTCGCGCACCGCCAGAATCTCTCCCTCCAGATTGCACCAGGCAGCACCATGGGTGGCACCGGTTTCCCCCTGCAGAGGCTGATGATGCCGCAACGCCTGCACCGCCCGCTGAATCGCCGCGTCGCTTACCGACACCCCGCTCCCCATTGCCTTGATAGGGCGCACAGCCTGTTCAAGGGACTCGGTGCCGCAGAGGCCACAGCCGGTGCGGCCGGTCATATTGCGACGCTGGGCCTTCAGAACTGCAAAGCGTTCATTGCTGATGCGCATGCTCACCGACAGCCCTTCCGGCACCTGTTCAACCTCAAGGTCGTACAGTTCCTCGGGGCTTTCGATAATGCCCTCGGTCAAACTGAAGCCGAGGGCGAAATCCTCAAGGTCAGTCGGTGACGCCATCATCACGGCGTGAGAGATGCCGTTATAAACCATCGCCACGGGCGTTTCCTGGGCAACGGCATCCTCTGTTACCGAGTGCTCGGTCGCGCCGGCCTGGTCGGACAGACGGACATTAACGGCGGCCCAGACCAACGCGGGTGTATCCAGCTTGACCGTCAAAACTACTTTATTCCCGCCGTGGTGGCGTCTGCCGGACCCTCCAGGTACGCCTGTTGGCGTTTATCGAACTGCTTGAAGTTCTGCTGCCACTCCGACGGCTGGCTAACCTTCTCAACCTGCACCGCCGTCACTTTGTATTCCGGACAATTGGTGGCCCAGTCGGAGTTGTCAGTGGTGATCACGTTGGCGCCACTGCCAGGATGGTGGAAGGTGGTAAACACGACTCCCGGCAACATGCGCTCACTGAGCTTGGCGCGCAGCACGGTTTGCCCGGCGCGGCTGCTGATGCCCAGCCAGTCGCCATCTTTAACGCCACGAAGCTCGGCATCGCTGGGATGAAGTTCTAGAACGTCTTCTTCGTGCCAACGTTTATTGTCGGTCCGGCGGGTCTGCGCCCCGACGTTGTATTGAGTCAGGATACGGCCGGTCGTCAGCAACAGCGGAAAGCGGCGAGTGGCGCGTTCGTCGGTGGCAAAGTATTCGGTAATGGCAAAATTGCCCTTGCCAATCGGGAAGTCCAACGTGTGCATGGTCGGTGTACCATCCGGGTGCGCCTCGTTGCACGGCCACTGGATACTGCCCATTTCTTCCAGTTTCTGATAGCTGACGCCGGTGAAGGTCGGAGTCAACTGGGCAATCTCATCCATGATTTCGGATGGATGATTGTAGTGCATCGGGTACCCCAGCGCGTTTGCCAGAGCGACCGTCACCTCCCAGTCTTCCTTGCCTGCGACCGGCGCCATCACTTTGCGCACCCGGTTGATCCGGCGCTCGGCGTTGGTGAAGGTGCCGTTCTTTTCGAGGAAGGTCGAACCCGGTAGCAGCACATGAGCGAACTTGGCAGTTTCGTTGAGGAAGATATCCTGAACGATCAAGCAGTCCAGAGCCTTCAGCGCTGTCTCAACATGGTGGGTATTGGGATCGGACTGAGCAATGTCTTCCCCCTGCACATACATCGCCTTGAAGGTGCCGGCAATGGCGGAATCAAACATGTTGGGAATCCGCAAACCCGGCTCATTGTCCAGCTTCACACCCCAGAGAGCCTCAAACTTGGCGCGAATGGCGTCATCTGCCACGTGCTGATAGCCCGGCAGTTCATGAGGGAAGGACCCCATGTCGCAGGAACCCTGCACGTTGTTCTGGCCCCGGAGCGGGTTAACACCCACCCCTTCACGGCCAATGTTACCGGTGGACATCGCCAGGTTGGCAATGCCCATCACCATGGTGGAACCCTGGCTGTGTTCAGTTACACCCAGACCGTAATAGATCGCACCATTACCGGCCTCGGCATAGAGGCGCGCGGCCCGGCGAACGTCTGCGGCAGGCACACCGGTGACAGCCTCCATGGCTTCCGGTGAGTTACGTTCCTCACTGATAAACTCACGCCATTTACTATAGGCTTTCTCGTGGCAACGGGCCTCAATGAAGGCCTGGTCTTCCAGGCCCTCGGTGATTACCGCATGGGCCAGAGAATTGATCAGCGCCACGTTGGTTCCGGGGCGCAGCGGCAGGTGTAGGGTTTCACCACCATGGGGCGTTTTCAGCAGATCAATGCGGCGGGGGTCCGCCACGATCAGCTTGGCACCCTGGCGCAGACGCTTGCGCATCTGGGAAGCAAACACCGGATGGGCATCGGTCGGGTTGGCACCAATCACCATGATAGTGTCGGCTTTCATCACCGAATCGAAGGTCTGGGTACCGGCTGACTCACCCATGGTAGTTTTGAGACCAAAGCCGGTGGGGGAATGACAAACCCGGGCGCAGGTATCGGTGTTGTTGTTACCGAAGGCCGCCCGGATCAGTTTCTGGACCAGATAAGTCTCCTCGTTGGTGCAACGGGAAGAGGTAATACCGCCAATGCTTTCCCGGCCGTACTTGGCCTGGATATCCTTGAGCCGGCCAGCAGCAAAACCAATGGCCTCATCCCAGGATACCGTACGCCAGGGTTGATCAATGGAGTCACGGATCATCGGCTCCTTGATACGATCCTTGTGGGTGGCATAACCGAAGGCAAACCGGCCTTTGACACAGGAGTGGCCGTGGTTGGCGTCGCCACCCTTGTAGGGCACCATGCGAACCAGCTCATCACCTTTCATCTCGGCCTTGAAGGAACAGCCGACACCGCAATAGGCGCAGGTTGTTACCACGCTGTGCTCCGGCTGACCCACTTCGATGACGCTCTTTTCCATCAAAGTTGAGGTCGGACAGGCCTGGACACAGGCACCGCAGGACACGCACTCGGAATCCATGAAGTCTTCCATCTGGCCGGCGGACACCTTGGAGTCAAAACCGCGGCCGTCGATGGTCAGCGCAAAGGTGCCCTGCACTTCTTCGCAGGCCCGCACACAGCGGGAACACACGATGCATTTGCTGGGGTCGAAACTGAAATAGGGGTTGGAATCATCGGTTTTGGCATCCAGATGATTCTCACCGTCAAAGCCATAGCGCACTTCCCGCAGCCCCACTGCGCCCGCAACATCCTGCAGTTCGCAGTTGCCATTGGCAGGACAGGTCAGACAGTCCAGGGGATGGTCGGAAATATATAGCTCCATGATGTTGCGACGGAGCTTGCTGAGCTTGCTGTTCTGGGTGGTGACGCTCATTCCCTCGGCCACCGGCGTGGTGCAGGAAGCTGGCGTACCGCGCCGGCCCTCAATCTCAACCGCACAGATGCGGCAGGAGCCAAAAGCTTCAAGATTGTCAGAGGCGCAAAGCTTGGGAATGTTGATACCGGCAAGCGCCGCGGCCCTCAGTACCGAAGTGCCTTCCGGCACAGCAATTTCCATACCGTCGATTTCCAACGAAACCAGCTTTTCAGACAACTGCGCAGGCGTACCGTAATCCTTGTTCGGGTCGAAGGAACCTTTATTGGGATCGAAATATTGCAACATAATCTGGTCTCGCTCTGTCAGCTTTACAGGTCTTGAGGGAAATACTTCATCACGCTTTGTACCGGGAACGGCGTCATCCCGCCCATTGCGCACAGCGAGCCATCCACCATCGTCTCGCAGAGGTCGCTCAGTAATTCAAGGTTCGCGTCACGGTTGGTGCCAGCCCGAATGCGATCGATAACCTC
>JBDNIR010000393.1:0-4235 GCA_041688195.1 Marinobacter sp. | reverse complement strand
CAATAACAAAAGGTTCGGCGGGGACATTCAGGGCAGAGGTCATCGAGAGCACCACCGGCAGTACCATCACTGCCGCAGCATTGTTGGTCACGATTTCGGTCAGCACCGAAACCGAGAAATAGACCAGCAACAGGGTAAACAGGAGATGACCGCTGCTCACAGCCAGTATCGCCTCCGCCGCATAGCTGGAGGCTCCGGTAACCTCCAGGGCGGAGCCCAAGGCAAACGATGCTGCAATGGTCAGGATGACCGGCACATCGACCGCTTTCTGGGCCTGAGCCACCGAACAGCATCCAGTCATAATCATTAACGCTGCCCCCATCAGGGCGGCATTGAGCATGCTGAGTAATCCGGCGGCTGCTGCGCCGACCAACAACAACAGAATCGCCCATGACAGATAGGCACGATCATGGCGTGGGGTTTCGGTTTCCAGGTCATTGATCAGCAGGAAATCCTTGGCGTAGCGCTGCCGGCTCACAAAGGCCGGGCGGGCCTCCAATAGCAACACGTCTCCGGGTTTTAACCGGATATTACCGAGGTTGCCGGATACCCGCTCGCCACCCCGCGCCACCGCCAGCACCACGGCACCGTAACGGTCCCGGAAGCGGGCATCCCGAATGGTCAGGCCCAACACGTCAGAGTGCGGAGACAATGCCGCCTCCACCAGCCGCCGCTCTGCCCGGTCTTTACTCAGACTGGGCTCGTCATCGTGTACCGAAGGCACAATACCGTTGATTCGCAGCAGGTCGGATATCGCCTGAATGTCCCCGGCAAACACCAGGCGGTCACCACCCCGCAGGCGCTCCTCCGAGGGCACCGCCGTTACGACGCTGCCATCGCGTTCAATCTCAACCAGATAAAGCCGTTCGAGCTCCCGCAGGCCCGCTTCACCCACGGTTTTCCCGACCAACGGACCATCCAGCGCGACGGCCACTTCCAGGGTAAATTCCCGCATCGCCCCGAACTTTTGCTGATCCTTCCGGTCCGGCAGCAGACGCGGCAGGACAATCAGCATGGCAATCAGGCCGATGACGGCCACCGGCAAGCCGACGGCGGTAATAGAGAAGATTGAAAAACCCTCCTCTCCGGTCAAATCCCGATACTGCCCGTTCACCACGAGGTTGGTGCTGGTGCCAATCAAAGTGATGGTGCCACCGAGTATGGCGGAATAGCTCAGCGGTATCATAAGTTTGGAAGGGGCGATGCCAATCTTTCGGGACCAGGCATGAATGGCAGGAATCATGGTTGCAACGACAGGGGTATTATTCAGAAAACCACTTAGCAAAGCCACAGGAAAAGCAATGCGGGCCTGGGCGCCGCGGACCGTGCGAGGGGAACGCAGTACATGGTGGACGAGCAGATCGACACCGCCGGAATGGTGAATACCGGCCGCCACCACAAACATTGCCACCACCGTAATCAGGCCGCTGTTACTGAAACCGGCAAGGGCCTGGGTAGCATCGAGAATACCGGTAGCACTGAGAATGATCAGCACCCCCATCATTACCAGATGGGGGCCAAAACGTCCGATACTCATCAATAGGAGCGCTGCGGCCGCCAGGCCCAGCGAAAACCACCCCTGCCATTCCATTCGAGTTACCCGCGATTAAAGGGATGCAGGTTAGCGAATTTCAGGAAGATGAAGAAAGAATAAAGAGTGCTGTTGATAGACTACAAACGCATAATTAAGGTGCCCTGCAACCTCACCATTGCCGAGTTCAGCCCGCCACATCCGCCATATTGCCGTACTCTTCCAGCCAGATCCGCCGATCTGAAGCCCGCTTTTTGCCCAGCAACATATCCATACGCTCATCGGTGTCGTCGCCGTCTTCCAGGGTCAGCATGACGAGGCGGCGGGTATCCGGTGCCATGGTGGTCTCCCGAAGCTGCAGCGGATTCATTTCACCGAGGCCTTTAAAGCGCGTAACGGAAACCTTACCCTTGCGGTTCTCTGCAGCCAGTCGGTCAACGATGCCCTGCTTCTCGTGCTCATCAAGTGCATAGAAGGTTTCCTTGCCAAGGTCCACGCGATACAGCGGTGGCATGGCAACAAACACGTGGCCTGCCTGAACCAGGGGCCGGAAATGCTTAACAAAAAGTGCGCAAAGCAAGGTGGCGATGTGCAGGCCATCGGAATCAGCATCAGCGAGAATACAGATCTTGTTGTAACGCAGGCCTTCAAATGTGTCCGAGGCCGGGTCCACCCCGATGGCGACCGCGATATCGTGCACTTCCTGAGAGGCCAGAATTTCGCTGGAATCCACTTCCCAGGTGTTGAGAATCTTGCCACGCAAAGGCATGACCGCCTGGAATTCACGATCCCGGGCCTGTTTGGCAGACCCACCGGCGGAGTCACCCTCTACCAGGAAAAGCTCGGAACGGTTGGTGTCGGAACCGGAACAGTCAGCGAGCTTGCCGGGCAGTGCCGGACCCGAAGTGATCTTCTTGCGGGCGACTTTTTTGCTGGCCCGTAACCGGCGCTGGGCGTTGTTGATGAAAAATTCCGCCAGCATTTCTGCCACATCGGTGTGCTGATTCAGCCACAGACTGAAAGCGTCTTTGACTACTCCGGAGACAAACGCAGCGGCTTCCCGGGAAGACAAGCGCTCTTTGGTCTGGCCGGAGAACTGCGGGTCCTGCATTTTGAAGGACAGCACATAGCTGCAACGATCCCAGATATCTTCCGGTGACAACTTGACGCCCCTGGGCATCAGGCTACGAAATTCGCAAAATTCCCGCATCGCCTCCAATAAGCCCGAACGCAGCCCGTTAACATGGGTGCCACCCTGGGCAGTTGGTATCAGGTTGACGTAACTCTCGAGAACCGCTTCGCCGCCTTCCGGCAGCCACTGAATCGCCCAGTGCACCTGTTCGCTGTTGCCGGAAAACTCGCCTGTAAAAGGTTCAAGGGGAACCACTTCGATATCTGCCAGGGCAGTTTTCAGGTAATCCCAAAGGCCCTCTTCGTAACACCACTCATCTTTTTCACCGGTCTGTTCCTGAAGGAAGGTGACCTCCAAACCGGGACACAAAACGGCTTTGGCGCGCAGATTATGACGCAGGCGGGTGATGGAAAATTTGGGACTGTCGAAATAGCGAATATCAGGGTGAAACCGGATTCGTGTGCCGGTGTTGCGCTTGCCAACGGTATCGATCACTTCCAGATCCGTCAGCTTGTCACCGTTGGCGAAGGTCATGCGATGAAGCTGGCCGTCACGTCTGATGGTCACTTCCAGTTCGGTTGAAAGCGCATTGACCACGGACACACCAACACCGTGCAAGCCGCCGGAAAAACTGTAATTGCCCTGGGAGAACTTACCGCCCGTATGCAGGCGCGTCATGATGAGCTCAACCCCTGACACACCTTCTTCTTTGTGCATATCGACCGGCATGCCGCGACCGTCGTCCTCAACACTCAGAGAGCCATCGCTGTGCAGAACCACATCGATACGCCGGGCGTGGCCTGCCAGCGCTTCATCCACGCTGTTGTCGATCACTTCCTGAGCCAGATGGTTCGGGCGGCTGGTATCGGTATACATACCCGGGCGCTTGCGCACCGGGTCCAGACCAGTCAGGACTTCAATGGCATCGGCGTTGTATTGTTTTTGGCTCATAGAGGTACAAGGACTCCCGGGCGAATGTCTCAAGAACAGGCCCATAGCTTAGGGCTTCGGGGCAAAAGATCAACGGTTGATTTGTGCCATTGCGGCGCAGGCTATCGGGTGCGGGTCATGATGTTGAGGCCGACTCCGCGCACCACTACCTTATCCCAGTCACCGGCTGTCACAGCCAGTACCACACAGGGGGTGGTCAGGGCCTGGGTTACCATGGAATCCGGCGCCGGAGTGTGCACACGGGTTGCCACCGCAAGGGTGGAGCCTTCCATCGCCGAGGCTGCCAGGGTCAGACCATAACCCCCGGTGTTTTTGCGGCCCATCGCCACCACCAGCAGGTGCTCGCGCTCAAAGTCGAGGGTGGACACGGAATTCAGGCTGAGCATTTGCCCGTTCAGGGACCGGAAGGCCTGCAAGGCTGTCAGGCTGTCCAGGTAAACCAGGCCAGGCGCGGTCAGTCCGCAGTGGTCAGAGGCGGTGATTTGTCGCGCCAGGGGAGCCTGTTGCCTGGCCTCTACGTCTTTGCCGGTTCCGACGTCCTGGTCTGGCTCATCATGTTTACCCGCGCATCCGCTCAGGATCGTGAACGTGGATAACAGGACAAAAAGAAACACCTTCATT
>JBDNIR010000076.1:0-4020 GCA_041688195.1 Marinobacter sp. | reverse complement strand
TCTCAGCGCTGCCATCTTTCTTGAGGTCCAGCCCCATGGAGTGCTTGCCGCGGTTCAGGAAGGTATGTGCGGTACTGACACCCCGGTCATGGGGTGGCATTACTCGTGTGAGATCCATGCGCCCCGGCGCTTCCACCCGCAATACGTCAGCGCCCATATCCGCCAGCAGCATGGTGGCGTAGGGGCCGGGAAGCAGTGTTGTGAAATCCAGTATTTTGAGGTGGTTCAGGGGGCCGGGCATGGGGGCTCCTTGGGAGGTGTTGGGTGTTGGGTGTTGGGTGTTGTGGGTTCGCGGCTGAAGCCGCTCCTACATTTAGTGCATTGTTCGCGATTGTTTGATTCTGCCATTTATTAACTTCGTCCGCAGTTGCATTGTGGCAGGGGGGTTTTATGATGGACGTCCTTTCCAGTTTCAGGGTCTGTTTGATGGCAAACCTCACGGTTTCCAGACATTTCGTGCAAGCGGCACTGACCGGCGCCCAGCGACAGGGCTTCGATACCGACAGCATGCTGAGGCAGGCAGGTATTTCGCCTGACTTGCTGAAGATCGATATGGCCCGCGTAAACAGTGCCCAGTACAGCCGTTTGATGCAGGTGATCTGGGCAGAGATGGCGGATGAGTTCATGGGGCTTGGGCCTCGCCGGTGTAAGACAGGCACCTTCGCTACTATGTGCGCGCTGGTGATCGACTGCCCGACCCTGGAAGCGGTCTATCAAAGGGCATTCCAGTTCTCTGCGCTTTTTGAGCCGACCGCTTGCCTGCGGCTGGAGGATGATGGCGATATCGCCCGCCTGGTCACGATGATTGACGGTACGTTTGATGACCCGATGTATTTCCTTCGGGAAAGCCTGCTGGTCATCTGGCACCGGTTGGGCAGTTGGCTGATCGGCCAGCCTGTCGAGCTGTCAGAAGCCTCGTTCAGTTATCCACGCCCCGCTCACGGCGATGAGTACCGCCATATTTTCCACTGCCCGCTGACGTTCGATGCCCCCGATACCGCCCTGACCTTTGATCGACGCTTCCTGACGGCTCCGGTGATACGGGGAAAACCGGAGATGCACCAGTTTCTCAAAACGTCCCCGGCAGATTTACTGTCCCGACCTGATGAGAGCAATACCTTTACCGGGCGAATCCGCACGCTGATTGGACGTGATTTTGCAAAGCCGCTGCCGGATTTTGAATGGATTGCTGCGGAACTCCACACCAGTCCGCAAACATTGCGGCGGCGGTTGAAACAGGAGAACACATCGTTCCAGGAGATCAAGGACCTGTTGCGGCGGGACCTGGCCATCTATTTTCTCGGGCGTCCGGAGTTACCGGTCAACGAGATTGCTCATCGGGTGGGGTTTACCGAGCCGTCCACCTTTCATCGCGCTTTCAAGAAGTGGACAGGGGTAACCCCCGGCGCCTATCGCGAAGGCGACCGGGGGCAGAACCTCTAGTTGGGCGTCGGCATCAGTTCGGTGCTTGCATCGATTTGATCAAACGGCCGAAGGTTTGTGCGGCTTCGGCGGTTTGTTTCTTGTCTGTGCCGAGACGAAACAGGCGGGATTCATTTCTCGGATCATAAACCCAGCAGGACTGATCAACGGCCACACAGTCCCACCGCACGTCAGGGCTGATACCGTAAACCGACAGCGACTGGGTCGAAAGCCTGACCTCCCCACTCTCTGTCCGTCGCGACTCCTGGATGTTGATTTCGCCCGACTGAACCGAGACCCGATAGAGAACATCCGGTGCGGAGCCGGTACGGATAATCCGTTGATCCCGGCGCCAGCCATTCAGCTCAAGCAAGCTGTTCAGGTGTAAGCTCAGAGCTTCGGTCGGGTTGTCGGTAAGATACAACTGCTGCAGGCGTGCCACGGGTTCGCGGCCGAAGGTCGGCTCAATGACCGCTAGGGGCTTTTCACCGCTCAGCTGGTCGAGCGTTTGCGTGGACGCCTGTTGTTCCTTCTCGACCAGGGTGATCAGTTGCAGGGCGTCTTTGTAATACTGACCCTCAGCGCCGGCCTGTTTAACGTAGTTTTCAAGCGCTGACTGGGCCTCGTTGTAATGGTCGGCCTCAAGCATGACCCGGCCCCGGTAAAACAGGTATTCCGGTGGTTTTTCAGACTGCAATCCATGCAAGCGGTTAAGATATTCGCCTGCCTCCCCCCACTTTTCATCAGCCACCGCCTGTTCGGCTGCCAGCATCAAGCGGCGGTTTTCGTGTTCCGGTTCAAGAGCGGCAACACTGCCTGCACAAAGCCCGCCCGCAAACACAAGCCCCTGAAAAATACGGCGGCCATGCCACCTGCTCATGGTCAACATTGCGATCCCTTTTTTCATGCCGATGATCTGTTCATTTATCCTTTAACTCCTCAACCGACGACAATGCATCCTCAAGATCGTCTGCATCCACCTCCGCCTGGTCCATTACCGCTTTGGGCAATTCTTTTTTAACACGGACACCCAATTCCACGAAACGGTTTGCCTGAGAAATAAGATTACCACGCCCCCGGGTCAGCGTATTCATGGCGTTATCATAAGTACCCTGCACCGTTTGCAACTGGGTGCCCATTTTTTCCATCGCTTCCACAAACACCCGCAGCTTGTCGTAAACTGCTCCCGCCCGGTCCGCAATCAGTCGTGCATTCTGGCTCTGGCGCTCATAGCGCCAGATGTTTTCAATGGTGCGCAGGGTAGCCAGCAGTGTAGTAGGCGTTACTACAATAATCTTGCGCTCAAAGGCTTCTGAAAATAAACGCTCATCCTGCTGAAACGCTGCCACAAACGCCGGCTCTATCGGCATGAACAGAAACACAAAGTCCGGCGAATGCAGCCCACTCAACTGGCTATAGTCTTTTTCACTCAGCGCTTTTATATGATTCCGAACTGCCTCTACATGACCTTTGAGCGCCTCGGCCTTTAACAGCTCATCCTCTTCATTCACCCATTCCTGATAGGCCACCAACGATACTTTCGAGTCCACCACCAGGTTGCGGCTGTCCGGCAAATGCACAATGACATCCGGCCGTAACATTTGGCCGTCGCCATCCCGGTAGCTGCCCTGGGTTTCGTACTCGATGCCCTTGCGCAGCCCGGAGCGTTCCAGTACGCGCTCCAGTATCAGCTCACCCCAGTTACCCTGGATTTTCTTGTCGCCTTTGAGCGCCCGGGTCAGGTTGGCCGCTTCTTCGGTAATCTGTTTGTTAAGCTCCTGCAGTGATTTTATCTCACTCCGCAGGGCCTGGCGATCACGGGTTTCAATGGTGTAGATATCGTCCACGCGTTTCCGGAAATCTGTGATCTGGTCCCGGAATGGTGTTAACAGTGTATCCAGGCTGGTGCGGGTTTGCTGAGTGAAACGTTCACTTTTCTGATCAAATATTTTATTCGCCAGGTTTTCGAATTCTTGCTTCAGCGCTTCCCGATTTCGTTCCAACAGCGCCAGTTTTTCCCCTGTCGCCCGTCGCTCTTCCTCCAGTGTTACTTCATATTCTCGCAGGGCAATTCTGGTCTCGTGGAGTTGTTGTGCCAAGCCGTCGGCTTTGTGCTGCTGCTCAGAGCGCTCGCTTTCCAGTTGCTCGATACGATGGGCGCGGGCCTGGGTTTCAGAACCCAACGCCGCCAAACGGTTTTCAAGGCCGGCAGAGGTTTGTCGCCAGCGCTCGGTGTCCTGATCTGTCTGTTGGATATCGGTTTTTAGCTGTCCCAACAAATCCTCATTTTGTCGATCCTGCTGGGTCCGCATGGCCATTAAGTGCTCTTGCTCCCGCAAGCTTTGCCGGCTCTTTTCAGCCTCGAAAGCCATGGTCTGAACTTCGGCCTTCAGGACCCGACTGGTGCGCCGGGCCGACTGAAAAGCGAAAAAAAGTCCCATGCAAACCACTACCAACGCGGTAAAAACGACCAGCAAAACTGGCTCAGAAATCACGTTCGCAACCGCTGCCTCAAGCACTCAGCATTCCTCGGTTACGTCATTTTGCCTTCTGCAATCAGCAGGCGGCGCTCGTGATTCAGTCCCTTATAAAGGCTGT
>JBDNIR010000392.1:0-6136 GCA_041688195.1 Marinobacter sp. | reverse complement strand
GAGACGAAACTCTGGGCACCGTGCGGGTCTGGACTGACGCCGACAACTTGCGATGTGAGTTCGCTGTCATGGTGCACGATAAAATGAAAGGCGAAGGCCTTGGCATGACATTAATGCAGAAGATGATTGATTACTGCCGCTCACGGGGCACTGTGGAAATGACTGGTAACGTACTGCCCGATAACCGACCAATGCTGAAGCTGGCGGAGCGGCTGGGTTTTGAGCTGACATTTAACCGTGAGGAGGAGGTGATGGATCTCCGGCTCGTGCTGAACGAACCGGAGAAAGCCTGGCAGCGGGAGCAGCTCAAATTTGTGCCCGATTAGAGCATTGGGGCATTAGCTAGCCAGGAAACTGGAGGCGCTTCGCTCAGGCCGCATCGACGATAGCAGACCGGTCTTCGCCACCGAGCGCGTCCAGCAATCCTAGAATCAGTCGCGCCAATTCAAGTGTCATTAGCGAGAACGCTGCGTCGAAGCGGGCGGCTGCATCGTCGGCATCGACATCGTCCAGTTTCTCCTGAAGGGTTTCGCCGAATTTCAGCCGGCGAATACCCAACTCTTCATCAAGTACGAACGAGACACTGTCATCCCAGGTCACGCTGAGCTTGGTCACCTGCATGCCAGCGTTCAGGTGGTTGCGGATTTCATCCCCTTGCAGGTCAAGGCCTTTGCAGCGCACAACCCCCCCATCTTCGCCAGTATCTTTGAGTTCGCACTCATCGCCCAGTGTCAGGGTGGCGGGCAGGGTGATGGTTTCGTTCAACCAGCCGGTAAAGGTAAAGGCCGGGGCCTGTTCGACAGCGGGCGGGCGCACGGGTAGGGAGCCGAGGCTTTTCCTGAGTGTTGAGGCCAGATCTTCCGCCTGTTTGGCCGAACCAGCATCCACCACCAGTACGCCGTCCTGGGGCGCCAGGTAGGCATAACTACGTCGATTCTTGGAAAAAGCCTGAGGTAGCATCTCAAGCAGAACTTGCTCTTTAATTTCGTCCTTTTCCTTTTTGCGAACCTTGCGAGACTGTTCGATTTCAATCGCTTCAACGCGCTCAGTTACCAGCTCCTTGACCACGGAGCCAGGTAGTAATTTTTCCTCCTTGCGCAGGGTGATCAGATGGTAACCATTAGCACTGTGAACCATTTTTTCACCGTGCTTGCCGAGCGGTGGCACCCACCCGTGCCGGGCGATTTCCTGAGGGCCGCAGGGTTTGAAACTGTCTTCCTGGAGCTTGTCTTCCAGCTGTTCAGCGGTGATCTCAAAAGGCTTGGTAAAACGAAAAACGCGGGCATTGCGAAACCACATGGGCGGTCGGTCCTTGTCATAGGTCGGTTCAGGAAAATGGGTTTGAGATGCCGGTCAAAATTGCATGACTTCGACAAGCACGGTTTTAATGATAAAACCGAAAACGCCAGCGCCCAGTACGATAAACAGGACGATGGTACCAAAGCGCTTCGTTCCTTCGGTTACTCCATCAAACATCCGCTTTTCAGGCTGTCTGTTCGTCTCTCAGGAATATCCAGGTGTCGCCACTGGACTGCTCGTCACTGAAACGGTAGCCCTCAAGGTTAAAGCCTTTCAGGTCCCCTACCTGGGTGATTCGATTCTGTATGGCGTAACGGCACATCAGGCCCCGGGCTTTCTTCGCATAAAAACTGATCATCTTGTATTGCCCGTTTTTCCAGTCTTTGAACTGAGGGGTCACGATGCGTCCTTCCAGGGCGTTAGTCTGGATACTTTTGAAATACTCATTGGAAGCCAGGTTAACCAGGACGCCGTCGTCATTAGCCAATTCGTCATTCAGGGTATTGGTTAATGTCTGACCCCAAAACGCGTACAGATCTTTACCCCGGCTGTTTTTGAATCGGGTACCCATTTCCAGCCGGTAAGGCTGCATCAGATCCAGGGGGCGAAGCACACCATAGAGGCCTGACAGAATCCGCAAGTGGCTCTGGGCGAAGCTGAAGTCACCGGGCTGAAAGCTCTCTGCATCCAGGCCCGTATAGACGTCGCCCTTGAACGCCAACACCGCCTGGCGAGCGTTGTTCGGGGTAAACGGTGTGTGCCAACTGCTGAATCGGTCGGCATTCAGTTGCCCGAGTTTGTCACTGATGCTCATCAGGTTGCTGACCTGATGAGGTTCAAGCTTTTTAAGCTGATCGATCAGCTCGCAAGCATCATCCAGAAACATCGGTTGGGTATGTTCCTCCGTGGCTAATGGGCTTTCGTAGTCCAGCGTTTTTGCAGGGGATATAATCATCAACATGTCAGGCGTACCTCGTCGGATTATGGATGCGCTAAGTTTTACCGGTCAGCTATCAGCCGGATCAGTGTGTCAGGAAGGCCAACAGCATGGTCTGGTCGAAAGGCCACTCGAGTTCTGTACCGGTGTCTTCCCGCCTCAGCACCGGTATGCGGGTACCGTACTCTGCTACCAAAGCTTCTGATTGTGCGATATCAATGGCCTCCACCGGCACCGGTTCTGGCAGCGGCGTCTGAATGAGCAATGCTTCTGCCAATTCGCACAGCTGGCAGTGGGACGTGGTAAAGAACCTGAGTTCCATTATTTTGGCTGTGCGTCAATCTGTTGTCCGGTAATGCCTTTGCTCTCCGGACCCATCAAATAAAGATAGCTGGGCATCAGCTCTTCGGGTGTCGGGTTGGTCGCCGGGTTCTCTGCCGGGTAGGCATGGGCCCGCATATTGGTGCGAGTTGCACCCGGATTCAAACTGTTTACGCGAATGTTATGGCGCTCATCATCGAGCTCATCCGCCATCAGTTGGCTGAGGCCCTCAAGGGCGAACTTGGATACCGAATAGGCTCCCCAGTAGGCTTTGGCCTTGCGTCCCACACTGGAGGACGTGAAGATCACCGACGCATCAGATGATTTTCGCAGCAAAGGAATCAGCGCCCGGCTGAGCAAAAACGGCGCAGTCGCATTAACATGCATCACTTTGTTCCAGGTTTCCGGGTCATACTGTTCAATCGGTGTACGCTGCCCAAGAATTGCGGCGTTATGCAGCAGGCCGTCAAGCTGACCAAAGTTGTCTTCAATGGTTATCGCCATCTCTTCGTAGTCTTTAACCGCTGCACCTTCCAGATTGAGCGGCACGATGGCCGGCTTCGGGTGACCGGCAGCCTCGATTTCATCATAGACGGATTCGAGTTTGGAGATGGTGCGGCCCAGGAGAATAATGGTGGCACCATAGGCGGCGTAAGTTTTCGCGGCAGTACGCCCGATACCGCTGCCAGCACCTGTCACCATGATGATCCGGTCCTTCAGCAGGGCTTCCGGGGCTTTATAGTCTTGCATGGAAATCTTCTCCGGGTGACGTCGGTAACATGTTTATCAGAGCGTCTATTGTAACGGCTGCGGCGATCAGAAACAGGCCTGATTTAAAGACGGTTAGAGGCCAGGGGCTATTGCGTTGCTATGAGGCCTGTAGCTGCTCCAATAGCCTTGCCAGCTCATCCACAGAATCGACAACGTAGTCGGCATTCCATCCGTCGACCTGGTCGGGCTCATTTATATAGCCGTAACGGGCGGCAACGGTGGCCATACCGGCACTGCGGCCAGCTTCAATATCCCGCTGGTGATCGCCCACGTATAGTCCTGGGCCGGATTCCACCTCGAGCAGTTTGCGGGCCAGATAAAGCGATTCCGGGTGCGGTTTGCGCTGGCTGACGTGGTCCGGGCACACCACTGCCGAGCAACGCTTATCCAGCGCCAGGGCTGCTAACAATGGCGTGGTGAAGCGTACCGGTTTGTTGGTGACGATGCCCCAGGGGACCCGGGATTGCTCCAGCCATAGCAACAGATTATCCATGCCGGGGAAAAGCCTTGTTTCCTGGGCAACGGTGGCCTCGTACAGATCCAGAAATGCCGTATGCCTCGGCAGGTAATCGGCATGGTCGGGAGTAAGCCCGAAGCCGGTTTCGATCATCGCCCTGGCACCGTTTGAGACCGAGGGTCTTATCGTCTCCGGTGGTAAGGCCGGCAGGCTATGGCGCTCTCTTAGCTCGTTAACGCAACGGATAAAATCCGGTGCGGTGTCCAGCAAAGTGCCATCAAGATCAAATAGAACGACGCCGAGCGCCTGCCTCACTGGATGTTGCTCTCATCTTCACGATCAAGAGTCGCGTGCATCATGTAGTTTACATCCACGTCACGGCCGAGCCGGTAGATCTTGGTAATCGGGTTGTAGCTCATGCCGGTCAGTTCCCGCACGTCCAGGCTGGCACTGCGAAGATGGTTGGCCATTTCTGACGGACGAATGAACTTTTTCCATTCATGGGTGCCTTTAGGCAACAAGCGCAAGACATACTCGGCGCCCACAATCGCAAACAGGAAGGATTTGGGGTTGCGATTGATAGTGGACACAAATAGCGAGCCGTCTGGTTTAAGCATTCGGGCACAGGTGCGAATGACCGATGCGGGGTCCGGAACGTGCTCGAGCATTTCGAGACAGGTCACGACGTCGTAGTGTCCCGCCTGGTCAGGCTCTTCTAACAGGGTTTCGACGGTAATCTGGCGGTAGTCGACTTTGATTCCGGATTCGAGCCCATGGAGCCTTGCAACCGCAAGGGGTGCTTCGCCCATATCAATACCGGTGACATGAGCTCCGCGAGAAGCCATGGCTTCTGACAACAGGCCACCGCCACAACCGACATCGAGCACTTTCTTACCGGCAAGGGGAACGCGCTCGTCAATGTAATTGAGCCTGAGAGGATTAATGTCGTGCAGAGGCTTGAACTCGCTGCCCGGATCCCACCACCGGCTGGCGAGCGCCTCAAACTTGGCAATTTCATTTCGGTCTACGTTCTGATTGCTCATGATGCTTGTTCCGCCTGGGGAGTCTGATTCAACAGAGTGTACGATACCGGGGCTCAGCTAGACGACGAGCCTGAGCGAATTCGTTTAGCCCACGCGCCTACCCTGAGCATCAGGTCCGGCATGTCGACCCGTGTCAGGCGGCCGTCCTGTAATTGTGGCACACCGCCAATCCAGCTGTGGCTGACGTCACGGCCGCGATCGGAATAGACCAGGTGCGAGGCGGGATTATAGATCGGCTGGGCAAAAGGATCACTCAGGTCAATTGCGATGACATCCGCGAGCTTGCCTGCCTCCAGCGAGCCCAGTTCGTGCTCGCGGCCCAATGCCTTGGCGCCGTTGAGCGTTGCCATGGCGAGCGCCTGGTGGGCGGAGAGGGCCGTTGCATCCTGAGATACCGCCTTGGCTATCAGGGCGGCGGTGTTGAGTTCGCCAAACAGGTTGAGGTCATTGTTGCTGGCGGCCCCGTCGGTGCCGATGGCGACATTGACCCCCGCTTGCTGCATTTTATGAACCGGGCAGAACCCGCTGGCCAGCTTAAGATTGGACTCTGGGCAATGAATCACATGAGCTCCGGAATCCTGCAGGCAGGAGAGGTCGGTGTCATCAATCTGGGTCATGTGGACACACTGGGTTTGAGGTGTAAGAAGCCCCAGCTCCATCATCCGGGTGGTGGGACGTTTACCGGTTTTCTCGATGGCGTCGGCTACCTCGAAAGCGGTCTCGTGCAGGTGCAGCTGGATTCGCGCGTTCTTGTCGTCGGCCAGCTGGATGGCACGCTGTAGCGGCCCATCCGATACGGTATAGGGCGCGTGGGGGCCAATGGCAGGCATGATGCGCGGGTCGCCTTGCCATTGATCAATCAGGTCGGCGCCTTTTGCCAGGTACTCCTCGGGACCCGCCCCCCAAACGGTTGGAAAATCCAGCAGAGGAAAACAAATCTGGGCGCGAATCCCGGTGTCATGGGCGGTTTCAGCGACAATTTCCGGGAAGAAATACATATCAGAAAAACAGGTCGTTCCGGTGCGCAGCATTTCAGCAATCGCCAGCCGGGACCCATCAGCAATGAAACCGGCATCGACGAATTTGCCCTCGGCAGGCCAGATATGATCATTAAGCCACGCCATTAATGGCAAGTCATCAGCGAGACCGCGAAACAATGACATGGCCGCGTGACCATGCATATTGATCAACCCCGGCATCAGCACATGAGTGGGCAGATCAACGGTTTCGCGGGCATGGTAGCCTTGATCTGCTTCCGGCTGAGGGACAATGCCGGCAATCCGGTCGCCCTGAATCAAAATCGCATAG
>JBDNIR010000391.1:0-1722 GCA_041688195.1 Marinobacter sp. | reverse complement strand
TCCATCACAATGGGCCGACTCAGATCCATATTATGAATATCGATAATGATGTTGCCGTTGTCGGTTTTGACCCCGTCGCGGTAAACCGGGTCGCCCCCAAGCTTGACAATTTCCCGCCCAACATGACTACGGGCCATCGGAATCACTTCAACGGGCAATGGGAAGACTCCCAGAATATCGACGCGCTTGGACTCGTCGGCAATGCAGATAAACGTTTTTGCGACCGCCGCCACTATTTTTTCGCGGGTCAGGGCAGCGCCACCGCCCTTGATCAGTTCGAGACGCTCGTTGGTTTCGTCGGCCCCGTCGATATAGAACTCAAGGTCTGACACGCTGTTAAGGTCATAGATCGGTATGCCATATTTTTTCAGCCGCTCTGCGGTTGCGTCGGAGCTGGCGACGGTACCCTCAAAATCCATTTTATGATCGGCCAGTAAGTCGATGAAGAAGTTGGCTGTACTTCCGGTGCCGACACCGATGATGCTGTTACTGGTGAGCTTCGGCACAATATAGTCCAAAGCTGCCTTTGCGACTGCCTGTTTGAGTTCGTCCTGATTCATGGTTCGCTCCGGTGAGGGAAAACAAAATGATTTGGTAATAATAGCCTTCAAGCGTTGTGGGTTATAGACGTGCCCTCTGCAAACTTTCTACACTGTGCGTTTATTTTCGCAGGATTCACGCCCGATTTCTGTTTTATTCGTATTGCCGACCACTGGATCACAGCATTATGCCGCAACGCTATATCAAGAAAATCCTCGAGGCCCGGGTCTATGATGTGGCCATCGAGACACCGCTGACTGAAGCCCAGAGCCTCTCCAAGCGTTTCGGGAATAATATTTTCCTTAAGCGTGAAGACCTCCAGCCAGTGTTTTCTTTCAAGATTCGCGGCGCATACAACCGAATTGTCCAGTTGTCCGAAGAACAGAAAGCCAAGGGTGTCATCTGCGCCTCGGCTGGCAACCATGCTCAGGGTGTGGCGCTGGCATCGAAAGAGCTCGGCATCAAAGCGGTGATTGTGATGCCCCAGACTACCCCGGAGATCAAGGTCCGGTCGGTGAAAAGCTTCGGTGCCAAAGTTGTGCTGAAAGGCGATGCCTTTGATGAAGCCGCGGCCTATGCTCAGGAGCTGATCAAAAAGCACGGTTATACCTACATCCCGCCCTATGATGATCCGGACGTGATAGCGGGGCAGGGCACCATTGCCATGGAGCTGATGTGGCAGTTCACCAAGCCGATTCATGCGGTGTTTGTCTGCGTGGGTGGTGGTGGCCTGATTGCAGGTATAGCTGCCTACATCAAGTATCTCAGGCCGGAAATCAAGGTCATCGGCGTGGAACCGGATGATTCCAATTGCCTGCAGGCGGCGCTGGCTGCAGGCGAGCGGGTGATTCTGGACGAGGTCGGAATTTTTGCCGACGGTGTGGCGGTTAAACAGGTCGGTGAGTACCCCTGGGAGATCTGCAAGGACCTGGTCGATGAAGTGATTACTGTTTCAACGGATGAAATCTGCGCTGCGATCAAGGACATTTTCGAAGACACTCGTTCCATCGCAGAGCCAGCCGGAGCGTTGGCCGTGGCTGGCATCAAGAAGTACATCGAACGGGAACAAATCGAAAATAAGAATCTGATCGGAACGCTCAGCGGTGCCAATATGAATTTTGACCGCCTGCGTTACATTTCGGAGCGTACAGAAATCGGCGAGAAGCGTGAGGCTATCCTGGC
>JBDNIR010000075.1:0-5338 GCA_041688195.1 Marinobacter sp. | reverse complement strand
TCAAACACTGGCTGGCCAGTGACCATCGTTTTAAAGGCATCGACTACAAGGAATCCGTGGTTGATATCCAGCCTTTCAAGCGCACCAAAGTCAAACTCAAGAAAGAAATTGTCACCATGGGCGTCGACGGTATCGATCCGCGCCGTATTGTTGGCACTTACGTCCAGCCCAACGACTGGAATGCGCTGATTTCCGACCCCGACGTGCTGGTGATCGACACCCGCAACCAGTACGAGGTCGAGATCGGCAGTTTCCGTAACGCCGTTAACCCTGCCATCGATACCTTCCGTGAGTTTCCGCACTATGTGAAGGAGCACCTCGATCCGGCCAAACACAAAAAAGTGGCGATGTTCTGTACCGGTGGTATTCGTTGTGAAAAGTCCACGGCTTATCTGAAGGAGCAGGGGTTTGACGAGGTTTACCACCTCCATGGCGGTATTCTGAAATATCTGGAAGAAGTCCCCCGGGAGCAGAGCCTGTGGCAGGGTGAATGTTTTGTATTTGATGACCGCGTGACAGTGAATCATAACCTCGAACGCGGTGACTTCGACCAATGCCACGCCTGCCGGCGTCCGATCACCGAAACTGACAAGCAACGCCCGGAGTACGAGCAGGGCGTCAGTTGCCACCAGTGTGTGCACAGTTTGACAGCCGAGCAGAAGTCGCGCTTTGCAGAGCGGGAGCGGCAGATGCGTCTAGCTCAACAGCGCGGCGAAGTTCATGTGGGCGGAGAGGCGGCCAGGCTTATTGCTGCAAAAAAAGCGGAAAAGCAGGCACAACGCGCGTTACAGGCCCGCAAGAGCCTGGCGGGGGAGCGCCGCTGAGAGGATGGGTGGCATCTGAGAGCATTTGTTAAACGTAAAAATTATGATACAAACATTAAGCGTATCAAAATGTTACGTTTAACAACCCCATAAGGAGATGTCATGCAGTTCTCAAAAGTAACGGCCTGCCTGCTGGCCGTTGGTTCATCTGTCACGTTTGCGCAACCTGCTTGACCTTCGCACTCTCTATTTCAAAGCCGATGACGAGACTACGGCAGAGCGTTTTTCCGGTTACGACTTTCAGTCCTCGATCACCACTGGTTACGGTAACCGGGTGTGGGAGTCGGGTGAGCGTTCTTTTTTGGATATCTTGGCTGGTGGTGGTTACCGTTTCAACAAATTGAAGGAGCCGGACGAAGACGGTTCCAGGGATGAAGAGGAAGCCATTGCCCGGCTGGCCGCTCAATTTGATTATGCCTTATCCGATAACGCGCTGTTTCGCCAGAAGCTCAGTTCCGAGATAGGTCTGGACGAGAACAACGTCATTACCCTGTCTGAAACCTCATTGCAGGCTACCGTCGTGGACAACCTGTCGATGAAAGTGGCCTTCAGGGTCAAGAACGTATCTGACGCGCCTGCGGGTAACGAAAACACTGATACTGAAACATCTCTTTCTCTGCTATACGGGTTCTAGTCAGTCGTCAGCGGCTCAGTTTTTGTGCCTTTGACAGAGCCCTGCCGTTTGACCGTGGCGGCGAAGACCATGCCGTAAATAACTTTCACATCCTGGGCAAATTGCTCAATGGAATAATCCTTTGCAAACGCCAGGGCGTTGTCAGACAGAGTCTTCCGCAGGGCTTCATCTTCCAGCAGGCCAGCGATGCAATCCCGCCACTGGTCACGGTTCTCCGGCGTCTTATAGCCGTTGAACCCGTGGCGGACCACATCATCAATACCGCTTGACCGCACCGCCACCACTGGCAGGCCGGCGGCCATAGCTTCGAGAATGACCATGCCCTGAGTTTCTGACTTGGAGGCGAAAAGAAAGATGTCTCCCAGCTTATAGTACGTCGCCATATCATTGGGCGGAACTGAGCCGACCAGTGTGACTACCTCCTGCAGATCAAGGTGCTCTATCCGCTTCTGCAGGCGATCCCGCTGGTGCCCATCGCCGATCATCAGGAACCGGAAGGGCACGCCGGTCTTTGCTTTCAGGCTGGCAATGGCATCGATCATGAAGTCGATGTTCTTCTCGTTCGACAGCCGGGACACGCTGATGAAAATGCGCTCATCACCCAGTCGGAGTTCAGTCCGCAATGCCTTCACCTCATCATCTGTCACATTCTGGAAACGCTCGTACTCAATCCCGGTAGGCTGGACATAGGTAGGGGACTTCACCCCGATCATGCGCAGATATTCTTCGGTGGAATAGGTGGGCACTATGATGGCGTCGCATTTATTGGCGAAGCGTTTGATCAGTGCATGGGAGATCAGGTTGCGGAACAGTGTGCCGGGTAACGGTACAAAATGGGCGTAATGCTCCAGCCGCGTGTGGTAGGTGTAAATGGCTGGAATACGAAGCCTGTGCGCCACAAAAAGCCCCAGCGAACCCAGCCAGAAAGGGTGGTGGAGATGAATGATATCTGGCTTGAAGGCTTTAACCCGCTTTCGAATCCGGCCCAGAAAAATATTGGCTAACCGGAATTCCCGTTTTTCACCCATTGCCAGTAGTGAGGGTACCCGTAACACATGGTCTTCTTTTTCCGGTTGGTCCTTATAGCGTGGCGCGACGACCAACGTGGCGTTACCGGAAGCCTGTAGGCCACGGCGGAGACGTTCAATGGAAATCGGGACGCCGCCGATAAACGGCAGATAGTTATTGGTGAACATGGCGACACGCAGCGGCTTGTCCAGCCAGGGCGTCGGATCAAGATCGTAGTCCGGGTAATAGTCCTTGCCGACAAACACCATGGCATACAGTTTGATGGTGATCAGCGCCAATGCACTGATGATCAATATGAAATTGACATAGCCCACGTAAAATAGTGAGTAGATAAAGAACCACAGGCTCTCAAGTTGTTTGAAAACCGGGTGCTGGCCGATTTCCAGGGGTACAAGTTCGCTGGTTACGGTATCGGCGTTCACCGAGACTTTCACAAAATGGTGGAAGCTCACATCGTTATTGAGCACAAGGCCACCTGCGCCGCCCGTGGTAATGAACTCAGTGCCATAGTGTTGCTGACGGTCATACTGTGAAATATTGGCGGAGAACACCGCATCAATACCGTGTTCCCGGATGATATCAATCAGCTCGTCACGAAATGCGCTGGGATGCAGGTAGTCTTCGTCCTCGTCAAACAACACGTCTTCGCCGCTACGCATCAGCGGGTGGCCGACAAACAGAAATGTATGGGCAGTGCTATTCTGGTCCAGAATGTCCCGCAACCAGCGTGTCTGCCAGAGCCAAGGGGTTTTGCCGGTACTGTCGAGAAAGACAAACCGGCTGTTGCCTGCCCGCAGGTTGAAAAAGTGAGGGCCGAAATGCTCGTAGAACCGGAAACTGCCGAAGCTCTCGTATTCGTTCTGCCCGAACGTCAGCAGGTAGGGCATGTCCAGATAGCTGAGGGTGCCCTGAACTGCACGGTATTTGTCTTCACTACCACTGCTGACGGCGTTACCGGCAGACACCACGAAATCCACCTCCGTGTTGTTGATCATCGGGATGATCTTGCGCTCGAAGATGCCAACGGAGTTGTTGATGTTGCCTACAACGGCAAAGCTGAAGGCGTCCCGGTTCTGCAACAGGTTATGTATGCGTTCAACCTGTTCGGTGTGAATGGCCTTGAAGCTGGGTTCAAACAGATTCAGGTAGGCCTTGTAGCCGACCAGCAGGGTGACAATCAGCACATTCAGGTAAAACAGCGCTTTCAGCGGAGGGCGTCTGATCATTGAGCATCCTTCCTGCTACGGACAAGTTCCCTTTGAAATATAACAAACCCGGCAATCATGCCCAGGTAAATAGTTAGCAGACGCCAGGTAACGATCACCAGTATCAGGTGATTCCCGGACAGTATGTCACGGAAGAAACTTCCGAAAACCCCTCCCCTTCGAAAATACCCGAGGCGCCGGGCGTCGGGGAGAAGTACATGATAAACGTAGTCACCACCAGCAGGTCGGTGCTTGTCAGGTAGCTGACTTTAACAGTGCTTGACGATTGCTATATTGTAGGACAATACTACAAATATAGAGTATGAGAGATCTGTCCAGGGTCAATCTGAAAATCATTCCTGCGAGAGGGCAGAATAATGAATACCAATAACCTTTCCCTGAACCGAAGCCCGGTACGACGCCGTCTGTTGTTGAACCTGAAGAAATACAGCTTTCTGATCGCCATGTTGCCGCTGGCCCTGCCCGGGTTATTGCTGGCCGCCGGTGAGGCGACGGGTCTGATCAACGTATTCGCCTGGGGCGTGCCGGTGGTGGTCTTTGGTATTATCCCCATGCTGGATAAATTGCTGGGGCAGGATGCCGTGAATCCGGATGAGCAGGCAGACGTGCCCCGGATGAACAGCGAACGTTTTTATCAGGTTATAACCCTGGGCTGGGTCGCGGCCTTTTTGGTGCTGCTGGCCTGGGGGTTGCACGTGCTGGCCTCCGGAATCTTCAGCGTGCCGGGAGCCATTGGTTGGACGTTCTCTATTGGCATTGTCGGAAGCCTGGGCATCAATGTCGCCCACGAGCTAATCCATAAAGACGGCAAACTGGAAACCCGAGCGGGCGGCTTTTTGTTGGCGCTGGTGTGCTACGGCGGTTTTAAGGTAGAACATCTGCGGGGTCATCATGTTCACGTCTCTACGCCGGATGACGCTTCGTCCTCCCGCTATAACCAGTCTCTTTACAATTTCCTGCCCCAGGCTTATGCCCACAACTTTATCAACGCCTGGCGTCTGGAAGCTCAGAAGCTTGAACGCAAAGGCCAACCAGCCCTGCATTGGCGCAACGAGCTGATCTGGTGGTACGGCATCTCGACGCTGGCGTTGACCGCTTGCACAGTGGCCTTCGGCTGGCTGGGCGTGGCTTATTTCCTCGGCCAGAGTTTCATTGCCTTCACGCTATTGGAAATCGTCAACTATCTGGAACATTACGGCCTCCATCGCCGCAGGCTTGAAAACGGCCGTTATGAACGCACAGGGCCGGAGCACAGCTGGAACTCCAATTATTTTCTGACCAACGTGTTGCTGTTTCATCTGCAACGCCACAGCGATCATCATGCCCACGCCAAACGTCGGTATCAGGTGTTGCGTCACCACGAGATTGCTCCACAACTGCCTGCGGGCTACTCCACGATGATTGTTCTGGCGTTGTTCCCGCCCCTGTGGAAAAAAGTGATGAATCCGAGAGTAGAAGCCTATTACCAGGGTGAAGAGCACCAGCTGATATAACGTTCCCTTACAAAAGGGCTCGACCTGAGAGAAGGGCTGGGCTGGGGTCCTCTTTCCCAGACACGCCGTAAATACGTCCCTGTAGGCTCGGTCTTGCCATCCATGGCAATACACGGTCTGGGAAAGAGGACC
>JBDNIR010000074.1:0-9077 GCA_041688195.1 Marinobacter sp. | reverse complement strand
TTACAGAACCCGGCAGTTCATCCCACAGTTTGGTGAGTGGTTCCAGGGACGCATTGCCGCTCTCGGACTGGCGCCTGCAGTCTTCTGCTGCGCGCAATAGCAGGTTCTGCCACGTGGTACGTTCAAGTTGGTTAAGTTCTTCCTTGGAGAGCAGGTCACGCTTGCGCAGTTCCGGAAGTAATTTGGACAGTTCCCGCCAGTCTTCCAGCCGGACATAGGTGTTCTTCAGAAGTTTGAGAACAAAAGGGTGGTGGGGCGCCCGCTTTCTCAAGCGAATCAGCGTCGCCAGCGCCTGCTCCAGGCGGTTCCCCGCCAACTGCAACTGAGCCTGGGTAATACCAACGGCCATATCGGAGCCGGGGGTGCTGTCGAAAGCCTTGCGCAGCAATTCATCAACCGCTTCGTGTTCACCGGACTCAAACGCTGCCTGGGCGGCCGCAAGATAATTGATCAAAGGCGTGTCAGCCTTGCTGGCGGACGCCTCCAGCAATTTTCGCGCCCGGGGCCAGTTACCTTCTGCCAGTGCCAACAGGCCCTGGGTGGTACGGTGCCGCGCACGACGCTCATTGCCTCGGGCGAGCCACCCGAACATCACGCCCGCACCCCGGGAGAAACGCCGGATCAGGCCAACTGTCAGCAGAATTGCGCCCACCACCAGAGTCAGGGCCAGCAGGCCAATCCAGAAGTTGGTTTCCACCAGATAGTTGCCCAGGCTGATGCGAATATAGCCCAGGTCGTATTGCAACCCCACGCTGAGGCCAGCGCCGATCAGTAGCGCCAGCAGGACGATCAGTAACAGCCGGATCATGACGCGTCATCCTGGGCTGCGGCTCGGTTTTCCGGTTCGCCGGTCCGGCCGGCAATGCGTGCTTTCAGCAGGGTCAGTGACTGGCTGATGTCGGGCAGTTCCGGATCTATGGCCTTGCCCTGAAGCTCCTCCAGTGAAGCTTTCAGAGCCCGGATGCGCTCGTCGCTGCCGTCATACCAGTCGCTCAGAGCATTGACGGCCTTGGTGAGCGCGCGGTTGTAAAGAGTCTGATAACCCCGAAGCACGGCGAGTTCGGCTTCTTCCAGCATCAGTTGCATGTTCAGCCGGGCATAGGCGCTCTGGTCTGGCGACATCAGTGGCTTTATCTTCGTGTCCATCCGACGGACCACGATGACGTTGCTCAGAGTTTCGCGGGTCTGCTGCCATGCTCGTTGTAAGGGGTTGCCGGTGGCCTCATCCTGTACGTCGTCGTTATTCACCGGTGCGACAGGGCTGTTGCCTGCCAACGCACTATCGGTCAGTTCATGGACACTGGCGATAGCGGCTTCGAGCTGCAGATAGAGACCTGTCCGGTCAACCCCGGTGATGCCCCGGAGCGCGAGAATTTCTTTCGCCAGCTGTTCTCTCACCGGGTAAACGCCGACGTCGTCGGTCTCGGTGAGGACTTCATCGGCTGAACGCAGGGCGGCGAGGGCGCCCTTGAAATCCTTTTCGATCAGCAGCCGCTGATTGGCGATGCGCAGTAAATACTCTGCTTCTGCCAATAGCCAGTCAGTGCGGGTGCGGTTGCCGGCCTCCAGCAGTTCCCGTGCGTTGTGGTCAATCTGGCGTTGCTGGGTCGCGAGTTTTTCCCGCTGAGATTCCAACACCTCCTCCATGGCCTGGATTCGCTGCGCCTGCTGGCCATCGGTCTGGCTGTATATACGTTCCAGTCGCTCGGTATTACCGTCCACAAAGGCGACGCTTTTTTGCAGAGCCTGCTGGGTTTGCCATTGCTGCCAGCTCCAGAGTGCCAGCAGTAAGGTGAGGATCAGAGCTACCGCTACTGTCAGCCACAGGGGCCAGAGGCGGGGGTGCGCTGGCCAGGTTTTTTCAACCGTGGCGGGCAGTTGGGATTTTGAGTCAGTCACAGGCGTCCTTACTGGGCTTATTTAAGCTTGCATGTCATGGCCCGGGTGAGCCAGTTGTTCAGCAATACAGGTCAGAATAGCATCATCATCCAGCGCTGCCGGCAAGCAGATCCGTTGGAACCCGGCATTTTTGGCCTGTTGGGCTACGCGCTCAACAGGCACCACGATAAGCTGTTGTTTCAGATTATGGTTTGTATTCTGGCTCAGCGCGACGAGATTGTTCAATGTTTCCCCCGACAGCGTGATAACCACTTCCGGGCTGAAGGTGCTCAGGGCGTCCTCCACCTCGGCTCTGTTATAGGTCGGGCATTGACGCCGGTAAAGTGCGAGCTCGGTGACGTCTGCGCCGCGTTGCCTCAGCGTGTCGCGAATCAGCTCCCGGCCCTGTTCTCCACAGGCGAGGAGAATCTTTTCGCCCGCGGGCGCGGCCAAATCCGGCAGTTCCAGTAAATGTTCACTGGTAAAGCCGGTGGTAGGTGTCTGAGGCTTGAGGCCAGCACCTGCAAATATATTGGCGGTCGCGGCGCCTACACCATACCATTTGATTCCCACCGGCTGCTGCGGCCACCAGGCATCAATACGTTCCAGTAACAGCCGCGCGGCAAAAGGGCTGACAGCAATCACGCGGGCAAACTGATCCAGGTTCTGGACCAAGGTCCGCTGCGCCGGTGTCTCGTCCAATACCTGCCTTTCCAGCAGCGGCAACTCCCATACCCTGGCGCCCGCTTGTCGCAGGTATTCACTCAGCCGGTGTGATTCCGGCTTCGGCCTGCAAACGAGAATACGCCGTCCCACGAGGGGCAACTCAGGTCGGAGTGTGGCCATAGATCTCCGCCAGAACCCTGCCTGCACCCAACGCCAGTAACTCTTCGGCCAGTTCGCGGCCAAGGCGCTCACCTTCAGCACGAGGTGCACGGCCTTCCACCCGGAATATTTCCGTTCCGTCTACCGCGCCCACCAGACCTCGAAGCCATAGGGTGTCGTTCGCTTCCAATAACGCATAGGCCGCGATCGGTACCTGGCAGCCCCCTCCAAGGCGACGATTCAGGGCCCTTTCAGCCTTGACCCGATCGGAGGAATCCGTGTGATTGAGCGGCGCGAGCAATTCAGTCAGTTCTTGGTCGTCCAGCCGGCATTCGATGCCAAGCGCACCCTGGCCTACCGCAGGCAGGGAGAGGGTGTCAGGCATGCTGTAGCGGATGCGGGCATCGAAGCCCAGGCGTTTCAGGCCGGAGCTGGCCAGTACAATGGCATCGTAATTACCGGCATCGAGCTTTGCCAGCCGGGTGTTCACATTGCCGCGCAAGGTGCGAATCTGCAGGTCAGGACGGTAGGCCCGTAGCTGGGATTCCCGACGCAGGCTGGCAGTACCGACAACAGCCCCCTGGGGCAGGGCATCAACGTTTTCAAAGTCATTGCTGACAAAGGCATCGGTTGGATCTTCCCGTTCACAGATGGCAACCAGCCCGAGCCCGTCCGGGAACGTCATAGGCACATCTTTCATCGAGTGCACGGCAAGGTCAGCGCGGCCGTCGAGCATGGCTTCTTCCAGCTCCTTGACGAAGAGTCCCTTGCCGCCGATTTTGGCCAGGGCCACGTCAAGGATCTTATCACCCTGGGTTTTGATGCCAAGCAGCTCCACCGTGATGTGGTCGTGCATGCGCTCAAGTTCAGACTTGATGAATTCTGCCTGCCATAGAGCCAGAGCGCTGTTACGAGTTGCGATACGAAGTGTGCGTTTTGCCATGATTCAGTACATTGCCACGGTTAAAATGAGTGGCCTTAGCGTACCTTGTGAGGACGCAAATGTCCCGCCCGGGATACCTGCGTGCGCTAACCTGGTTGCTGATCATTCAGCCATTGCCGGACAGCGGTGGCGTGACGTCGGCTGACACTGAGTGTTGCCGGACTATTTCGCAAGGCAAGCTGGTAATGGCCATCGCCTGTGCGTTTGAGCGCCTGAATGAAACGGACTCCAACCAAGGTGTGACGGTGAATTCTGAGTAGCTCGCTGGGGTAGGTGTTTTCGAGTTCTTTGAGGGTATTGTCGGTAACGGTTTCGCCCCGGTCATGGTGAATAGTGACGCATTTCTGATCGGCTTCGCAGAAATGAATGCGGCTGAGTTCAATCAGCTCGGTGCCACGATGGGTGCGGACCGCCAGTTGATTGTTGACAGCGTTCGGCGCTGACGCCAGCGCCCTGAGCTGAACCCGGTTGATCCGGCCGGCCCGCGCCAAAGCGTCGCTGAGTGCTTCGCGACGGACAGGCTTTAACAGGTAAGCGACCGCGTGAACTTCGAAAGCGGCAATGGCGTAGTGATCGTAAGCTGTACAAAAAATAATCGCAGGTGGGTTGTGGACGGTGTTGAGCCGCTCGGCGACTTCCATGCCGTCCATGCCTGGCATTCGGATATCAAGCAGTATGATGTCTGGTTCCAGGTTGGCGACTGCCTTGAGTGTGCTATCACCATTATTGGCTTCGCCGCAGACTTCATAGCTATCGAGTGCGTCCATCAGCCTGCGGATGCGTTCGCGGGCCAGCGGTTCGTCATCGGCAATGAGAACTTTCTGGCGGGCAGGATCAATCATGTTTGCGGATCCGAAAAGATTTGGTTTTTATTGCCGGCACGCTGCCAGGGTAGTCGGATTGTGACTGTATAAATATCGTTTTGCTGGCTGTTCTTGAGCACAGCGGGTTCGCCGAACAAGGCTCGCAGACGAGCCTGAATATTGTCCAGGGCCATACGGTTACCCGCGTGATTCTGCTCGCTCGGGCCGGGGCGCGGGTTTTGCACCATCAGGTAAACATAGTCGCCTTTTCGATAACCTTCTATGCGCACCGTACCACCCTCCTGTCGCGGCTGGATGCCATGATAGATGGCATTCTCCACCAGAGGTTGCAGTGTCAGCGGAGGAATGGCCTGCATCATTAAGGCATCCTCGACAGCCCAGGTCACGTGTAGCCGGTCACCCAAACGCAGCCCTTCGATCATCAGGTAGCGTCGACACAGGGCAAGCTCCTCCTCCAGCGGAATCAGCCGGTCCTGGGTGCGCAGGCTGGCCCGGAACAACTCCGACAGGTCGAGCACGGCATCTTCAGCCTGCTCCGGCCGGGTGGCGATCAGACTGGCAATGGTGTTCATGCTGTTAAACAGAAAATGGGGGTGAATTCTGGCCTGCAGTGCTATCAGGCGTGACTGCATTTCAGCCTGGCGCTGCTGTTGCCACTGGTTTTGCAGGTAAAAATACCTGAGTACCATCAGGGTGATAATCATAGCCAGTAACAGGTTTTTGCCGATGGCCTGCCAGCTTGTAGGCGAAAGCCCGGGGTTCAGCATCTGGTCTGCAGACAGGCTGAAGAACAGCACATCCATCATTACCAGCAGGGTTATCGCCAGCGTGGCACGGCTCACACGCAAGTGTTGCAGCCAGCGTCGCATCAGGCAGATCAATGCGGTACTGGTCAACACGGTCCATTGCACGAACAGCGACAGCAAACCGAAGTAGTTCCAATCTATCCATTGGCGTTCTGCTTGCATCACTGCCAGTAACAGAACCATCAGTTCGCTGGTGATCAACAGGGTGAAAACTGCCCTGACACGACACAGATCCGGCACGAAAAAATCGTCCGTGACGTCTGATGGCGCACTGGGGGTGCGGTTTTGGTCACCGTTTCGCTGCATGGGGTGAGAGTCCTTGAGACAGTGTTATAATGCTGGCCTCATTTCATTCAGGTCCGCCAGATAATGCCGGCCTACCAGCAGGAAAGATAGACCATGACTGATCAGAACAAGACCTCCGAAAAACCCTGGGGCGGTCGGTTCAGCGAACCGACTGATGCATTTGTGGAACGTTTCACAGCGTCGGTCGGGTTTGATCAGCGGCTTTACCACCACGACATTACCGGTTCCATTGCCCATGCCACCATGCTGGCAGCGGTAGGTGTGCTGACGGATGAAGAGAAAATCCAGATCATTGACGGGCTGGCGGCAGTAAAAGCGGACATTGAAGCGGGCAGGTTCCAATGGTCGGTGAGTCTTGAAGATGTCCACATGAACATTGAGGCGCGGCTAACAGATCGCATTGGTATCACGGGTAAAAAGCTTCACACCGGCCGCAGCCGTAATGACCAGGTTGCCACCGACATCCGGCTTTATCTGCGGGATGAAATCGACGTCATCGCAGACGAGTTGGCCCGTCTCCGGGCTGGCCTGCTTGACCTGGCCGAGCGTGAAGCGGACACCATCATGCCCGGCTTTACCCATCTTCAAACCGCCCAACCGGTGACGTTCGGTCATCATTTGTTGGCCTGGTATGAAATGCTGGTGCGGGATGGCGAGCGCCTGCAGGATTGTCGCAAACGTGTCAATGTGATGCCGCTCGGGGCTGCGGCACTGGCTGGCACCACCTATCCCATAGACCGGGCGATGACGGCGCGCCTGCTGGGATTTGACCGGGCCAGTGAAAATTCGCTGGATTCCGTCAGTGACCGGGATTTCGCCATCGAGTTCTGCAGTTTTGCCGCCCTGTTGATGACCCACCTGTCACGCTTCAGTGAAGAGCTTGTGCTGTGGACCTCAGTGCAGTTTGATTTTATCGACTTGCCGGACCGGTTCTGCACAGGCTCCTCGATTATGCCCCAGAAGAAGAACCCGGATGTGCCGGAGCTGGTGCGGGGCAAGACTGGCCGGGTTAATGGTCACCTGGTGAGCCTGCTGACGCTGATGAAAGGCCAGCCGTTGGCGTACAACAAGGATAACCAGGAAGACAAAGAGCCGTTGTTTGACACGGTGGACACCGTCAAAGGTTGCCTTAAGGCCTATGCCGACATGGTGCCTGCTATTCGTGCCAAGGCCGAGAACATGCGCGTGGCCGCCAAGCGTGGTTTCTCGACGGCTACCGATCTGGCGGATTATCTGGTCAAGAAGGGCGTGGCTTTCCGTGACGCCCATGAGATCGTCGGTAAGGCGGTAGCGTTTGGGGTGGCAGAGTCCCGCGACCTTTCCGATATGACACTGGCTGAACTGGCTGGTTTTTCCGAGGTGATCGGCGCCGACGTGTTTGATGTTCTGACCCTCGATGGCTCGGTTCAGGCCCGGGATCATCTTGGCGGTACTGCGCCCCGCCAGGTCCGGGCAGCGGTAGCGCGGGCCCGCAAAAACCTGGTCGGTTAGTCGACTGCTTTTATTTTTCTGTGCGTTTTGCAAGGATGCAGTCATCATACTCGAAACCTTCCTTTTTGCGGAGCCACCGTGGTTGCCCAGGCTGCACCGATTACGCTCGATTTTGACGAGGGCCTTGACCGCAAGACCCTGAAGCAGCTCTGTGGGCGTTTCCTGCGTATCAACGACGCCCGCTGGCAGCGTGCACGGTCGGCCCTGGCGTATCGCCAGCAAGCACTGTTGGACGTGTTGCCACTGATTTTCCACGTTAACCACCCAGCGTTGCCAGGGTACCTTGATTACGATTGTCCCTTCGGTTTGTCCAATTATCAGCCTTCTGCCGAGGTGTTAAGTGCCGCCCATCGCCTTGCCCGGTCGTTTGCACTGAAGGATGCCGGCAAGCGTAAACCCGACATAGAGGCGCTTTTTCTGATGGGTAGTCCAGGCACGCTGGGCCATTCAGTGGCCAGTGACCTGGACGTATGGTTGTGCCACCGAAATGACCTGAACGGGGCGGGCATTCGGCGGCTGGAGAGAAAATCGGCTCAGATTTCCGCCTGGGCTTCTGCTCTCGGACTTGAACTGCATGTATTCGTGTTTTCAGCGGCTGACTGGCGTTCCGGGCGGCAGCGGGCTGAAGTGAACGGTGAGAACTGCGGCAGTGCCCAACACTACCTGCTGCTGGATGAGTTTTACCGTACCAGCATTCATCTGGGTGGTTGCTATCCCCTGTGGTGGCTGATCCCGGTGTCTGATGAGCCGCGATATCAGGCGCGAGCCCGACAGTTGATCGAGTGCCGGTTTATCCGCGCAGAGGATTACATCGATTTCGGATCGGTGCCTGCAATTCCCCAGGAGGAATTTCTCGGTGCAGGGGTATGGCAGCTTTACAAGGGTATTGATTCGCCCTGGAAATCGCTCCTGAAGCTGTTGTTGATTGAGTGCTACGCCTGGGATCAGGCTGGCGGTCTTTTGTCGCTGGCGTTTAAGGCTGCGGTTTACCGGGGTGAGATCAATGCTGATCGTCTCGACCCCTATGTCCTGCTGTACGAGCGGCTGGAGACCTGGTTGCTGTCGATTTCCGCGTCCGATCGGCTGGAGCTGATACGTAAGAGCCTGTACCTGAAAGCAGGTTTGCCGCTGAGTCGTGCTGAAGCCGCAGCAGATACCTGGCGGGGCAAATTGCTTAATGATTTGGTGACAGGTTGGGGCTGGGAGGCGGGCACCCTCAAATCCCTGGACAACCGGCAACTTTGGAAAGCCGGCGATGTGCAGACCTTGCGCCGTGCCATCGTCAATGAGCTGACCCATAGCTATCGGTTGCTGTCACGACTGGCCCGCACCCATGCAGGAAAGGCGTCCATCAGTGCCGAGGATATGGGCCTGCTGGGGCGTAAACTCTATGCAGCCTTCCAGCGCAAAGCCGGCAAGGTTGAACTCATTAATCCGAACCTGGCGCCGTCGCTGGCGGAGGAGAACCTGGCGTTTTATCACCAGTCAGAACAGACCGGGCAGGATGCTGCCGATGGCTGGCTGCTTTACCGGGATATTGAAACCCCCTCGGATGCATTCTGGCAGCCTGTGATCCGGCGCTCCAATAACCTGACAGAGATGCTGGTGTGGTGCCACTGCAACGGCTTGCTGACACGGTCTACGCGCCTGAATGTGCGGGCAGGGGCAAGTGCGCTCACCGTTGGGGAACTCAGAGAGCTCATCGAGGCGCTTGGCGCGGGCCTCCCCGTGCCTATTGAGCCTGCCAGCCGGGACGCGTTACAGGCTCCCGCCCGGTCACTGAGGACGCTGCTGTTTGTTAATGTAGCCACCGACCCCCAGGCACATCTGACCGAGCGGGGGTTGCATAAGCTGAGCTCACGCCATGACTCCCTCGGTTTCAGTGGCGGGCGTGAAAATCTGGTGCACAGCATTGACCAGATCACCCTGAATAGCTGGCATGAGGTGAGTCTCCATCATTATGGCGCTGGCGATACTCTGGTCCAGTGTCTGAAAAATTATCTA
>JBDNIR010000073.1:0-2257 GCA_041688195.1 Marinobacter sp. | reverse complement strand
CGCCTGCCATAAATCCGCTGGATGAACCGCTCAAAGCCCTATGCAGTTGGCGTAGTAGGTTGTGGTCGCGGGCCAGTCTGAAAAAATACCTATCACCCCCACATCCTGTGCCAGCACGTCGATCACTGTAAAAGTGTCGCCGTCGTTGTTGATCGCGTCGCTGATGCTCTGATGGTACCAGCCACCGCCATTGTTGAGCGGCCCGCTGCGTTCCACTGTCCAGGCAATCAGATCAAGACCTGCAGCTCTGGCATTGGTGGCGTACCCGGATGGTACGATCTTCTGGTTGCCATCCAGAGTCAGCATTTTCCAGAGCGCTGGCGCAAGAATGACAACCCCTTGCCGGGTGAGATCTTCCATGTAAGCCATGGATACGTTAGCCGGGTCGTTCGGTTTCTCATCCAGGAATACTGCCTGCTTGCCAAATTCGGGCATCTGGTTGGCCCAGAAAACGACGTCATCAAGCAGGAACGACTGAGGCCACACATCTTCGGGGCTGATTCCGGCTTCGACGTATTCGGTGATCATCTGGCGGGCGTAATCCTGTTGTGAGTAATTTCCTTCATACGGCATTTCTACTACCGGCGTTTTCAGTTCCGGCGTGAACTTGACGCCCAGTTCTCTGAACAGTTCGATACTTTCGCGATGACTTAACAGGGTGCCCTGGGTGGCGTATAAATCAGTCCGCCAATCTGCTGTGCCTCCTAGGTACTCTTCGGGTGTGGTGGCGTCCGGATCAAACGCATCCATTTTCCCCCTGAGAGACTTGAACTCAGCCAGCGTAATGTCACTGGTGCGGCATTCGGCCTGGGCTGGAGAGCCAGAAGCGGGGTCGGCCGGTACAAAGGGCTGGGTGCATTTGGCGTTCAACTCCGGTACTGCCACGATGTTGGTGGTAGTGTGCAGATCATTCTGGGCGTGGCGGCATACTAATTCCCGGTCCTTGGTAAAGGCGACGTCGCACTCAACGATTCCGGCCCCCATTCTGGCAGCTGCTACATAGGATTCGCGGGTATGTTCAGGAAACTGCAACGGTGCGCCCCGGTGGGCGATGGAGAAGTCCGACGGTGCCAGGGGTTTTGACTCACAGGCCTGCAGCGTGTTTTTCAGTTCACCGGCATCCATGTCATTGATCAGGAAGTAAGGCCGGGGGCCCAGTTGAACCGAGGTTTGGTTGCTGTCGACAGGCGTTGCTTCAGAAGCATTCGCCTTGCTGTCGCTGCTGTTGCAGCCGGATAGCATAGCCAGAGAACCTATGAGCAGGGTAAACGCAAATCTCATGACAGAGTCCTTCTATTTTAGATTGATCGGCTTCCTAGCCTCACCTTAGTCGGTGACAATGTTATGAGCAAGCTGTGACACCTTGGGTAGAGTAGCTGCGGGCAAATTCGTTGTGGCCCCACCACTCGTGAACTACCAGTATTCCCGGGCGCTCGCCCTCAACATCGTTGTCATACACCATGTAGCCGGTGAAAGAATCACCATCGACGGTATACTCCACTGTCTCGGAAACTATATCGGCAAAGGCCTTAGTGTTCACTATTCATGGGTGGCCGCTCCGTGCCATATTGTCGGGGCTGCCTGTTACCCGGTCTGACGCTATGAGGTTGGCTACAGACACTTATACGATAACACGATAAACCGGAGGCTCCATGAAGCTGCTTGGCTCGACCACATCCCCTTATGTCCGACGTACCCGGCTGCTGCTGGCGGACCGTACTTATGATTTTGTGAACCTGGATATCTACGGGGAGGGGCGGGACGAGTTGCGTAAAAACAACCCGGCGCTCAAAATTCCGGTGCTGGATGATGACGGCCAGGAAATATACGATTCCCGGGTGATTGCACGCTACCTTGGTTCAAAGCTGGGCATCGCAGCCCTGAGCTGGGATCAGGAAAACCAGCTAACGTTGATTGATGCGGCCAACGATTCCTGTGTCACGCTGCTGTTGTCGAAACGATCCGGCCTGGATATCGAGCAGGATGCGCTGTTTTACAGTCTCCAGCGCGAACGCATCATGACGACTTTGCGCACGTTGTCAGCCATGGTGGATGCGGGCGAGTTTACACAGTGGCATTATCCGTCAATCTGCCTGTTCAGCCTGATCGAGTGGCTGGATTTCCGGACTCTTGTCGATTTCGAGGGGATCGAGAGTTTATTGGCATTTCGGGACCATAACCTGCAACAACCTATGGTTGCGGAAACGGACCCCCGAAAAGCCTGACTTCTTTGCGACCAGCGGGGAGCGCCGCTCTG
>JBDNIR010000072.1:0-14753 GCA_041688195.1 Marinobacter sp. | reverse complement strand
AGTCATGGCGCGTTGGCTGCAGTGTATACGATACAGTGAACGCGGCGGACTGTCGGTTAATTTCATTGTAGGCAAGGGGCTGTCCAGTTGCCATAGGCTATGGGTATCAGCTTGTGACAATCTGTCCACATTATTGCCTAGGAGTGCGAGCGCCGGTAAGTTGAGTTGTGGACGGGACATGCCCGGCCCGGTGGTATGGCCACCGGGCCGGGTGTTCAGGCGAAAAGAATGTTGTTTTCAGCCTTTTCCAGCAGCATTTTCGGCGGCGTGAATCTTTCGCCATACTTGGCAGTAAGCTCACTGGCGCGTTCGGCAAAGGCTTTAACGCCATACTGGTTGATGAACTGAATGGCACCACCCGTCCAGGGTGCAAAACCGATTCCGAAGATACTGCCGATATTCGCATCTTCAACGGTTCGCAAAACCCCTTCCTCAAGGCAGCGCACGGTTTCGATGGCTTGAATGAACAGTATCCGGTCTTTTAGTTCCTGCAGTATGACCTGGGGCGCCTTGTACTGGTCCACAAAGAGATCCGTCAGCGCCGGCCAGAGCGACTTTTTGCCATTGGCCGGATAGTCGTAGAACCCCGCTCCTGCTGCTTTGCCCTTGCGACCGTGCTCGTTCACCAGGGTATCGATGACGGCTTCAGCCGGGTGGGCCTGCCATTCTTTGCCGGCCGCTTCGAGGTCTTTGCGGCTCTGGTCGCGAATGTGCTGGATCAGCGTCAGGCTGACCTCATCACTGACCGCCAACGGTCCGACCGGCATGCCTGCCAGCAAACCGGCATTCTCGATACTGGAAGGGTGGATGCCTTCACCCAGCATGGCGACACCTTCATTGACGAAGGTGCCGAATACCCGAGAGGTGAAAAAGCCCCGGCTGTCGTTGACAACGATCGGAATCTTGCCAATTTGCTGAACGTAATCAAAGGCTCTGGCCAGAGTGTCGTCGGAGGTCTTGTCACCGACGATAATTTCCACCAGCTGCATTTTGTCTACAGGCGAGAAAAAATGCAGCCCGATAAAGTTTTCGGGTTTGGCGGTGGCTTCGGCCAACTGCGTAATGGGGATGGTGGACGTGTTGGAGGCAAAAATGCCGCCGTCTGCCATCCGGGGCTCTGCTTCTTGAGTGACTTTGGCTTTCAGACCACTGTCTTCGAAAACTGCTTCGATAACCAGGTCACAGCCGGTGAGGTCATCAGCGTCTGCCGTGGCAGTAATACGGTTCAGCGTTGCGGCTTTTTCCTGCTCGGTCAGGCGTCCACGACTGACCTTTTTGGCCAGCAGATTCTCTGAGTAACTTTTGCCTTTCTCCGCATTCTCCGTCGATATATCTTTCAGCACCACGTCTACGCCACGAGTAGCGGTAGCGTAGGCGATACCGGCACCCATCATGCCTGCACCCAATACCCCAACCCTGGTGAACCGGACTTTCTCGATACCCTTTGGTCGGCTTTCGCCTGCTTTGATGGCGTTTAACTGGAACCAGAAAGTTCCGGTCATGTTCTTGGCGACCTGGCCAATCACCAGCTCGGTGAAATAACGGGTTTCGATTCTGTCTCCGTTGTCGTAATCCACCTGGGCACCCTCGACGGCCGCCGACAGGATACGTTCCGGAGCCGGATAGCAGCCTCGGGTTTTCTGTTTAAGCATGGCGGGCGCAATCGCCAGTTTCTGAGCCATAGCCGGATGATGTGGTGCGCCGCCGGGAAAGCGGAAACCTTTTTGATCCCACGGTTGTTTGCAGGTGGCGTTAGCGTCAATGAATGCCCGGGCTTTTGCCATCATGTCGTCCGTGGAGGAGGCGAGTTCATCCACAATGCCAGCTTTCATTGCAGCTTTTGGGTTCACCTTCCTGCCTTCCATCAAAAAAGGAAAGGCCGCTTCCAGGCCAATCATGCGTGGCAGGCGCTGGGTGCCACCACCACCAGGCAGCAGACCGAGTGTGACCTCCGGAAGCCCCAGTTGAATACTGTCATCATCCAGTGCCACGCGATGATGGCACGCCAGGCAGATTTCCAGCCCGCCGCCTAACGCGGAACCGTTAATCGCCGCGACGACCGGCTTGCCGCAGGTTTCTATCGCACGCATGTCGCCTTTCAGGCCGGTAACCATGCGTTCAAACAGGCCGGCGTCTGCCCGGGTCACTTTGAAGAGTTCGTTCAGGTCGCCGCCGGCGAAGAAGGTCTTTTTGGCAGAAGTGATGATAATGCCGCGAATAGTGTCAATGTCTGCTTTTACCTGTGCGGCGATGTCAGACAATGCTTCGCGAAAATCGCTGTTCATGGTGTTGGCAGACTGCCCCGGCATATCGATGGTGAGGGTCAGAATCTTATCGGAATCAATAGTGTAACCAATGGCACTCATAAATCGGTTCTCCACTCAGAATGGGGGCTCAGCAGCGTTCGATGATGGTAGCGATGCCCATACCGCCGCCGACACATAAGGTGGCGAGGCCGTAACGGAGTTCGCGACGTTCGAGCTCATCAAGCAGCGTGCCGAGTATCATCGCGCCGGTGGCTCCGAGAGGGTGGCCCATGGCGATAGCGCCGCCGTTCACGTTAACTTTGTCATCGGGTACCGAGAGTTCGCGCTGGAAGCGCATCACAACCGCGGCGAAAGCTTCGTTCACTTCAAACAGGTCGATCTGGTCCGCTGTCATGCCGGCTTTTTCAAGCGCTTTCCTAGCCGCTGGCGCCGGGGCCGTCAGCATAATGGTCGGGTCTGTACTGGTAACAGCCGTGGCAACAATGCGGGCTCTCGGCTTGAGACCCAACGCTTTGCCTTTCGCTTCACTGCCAATCAGCATTGCGGTGGCGCCATCCACAATGCCGGAGGAGTTGCCTGCGTGGTGAACGTGATTGATTTTCTCCACGTAGTGATACTTTTCCCGCGCGACACCGTCAAAGCCCATTTCGCCCATCATCTGGAAGGAGGGTTTGAGTTGGCCCAGAGATTCCAGCGTGGTGTTGGCGCGAACGTGTTCGTCGCGATCCAGAATCATCACGCCGTTCTGATCGGTGATCGGAATAACCGAACGTGCGAAGTAGCCTTTTTCCCAGGCGTTAGCCGCTTTTTGTTGGGATCGGACGGCGAAGCCGTCGACATCTTCCCGACTGAAGCCTTCCAGCGTTGCGATCAAGTCAGCGCCAATGCCCTGAGGCATGAAGCCGGTATGCAGATTGGTCGCGGGATCCGTTGCCCAGGCGCCACCATCTGAACCCATGGGCACGCGGGACATTGCTTCAACACCGCCGGCCACAACCAGGTCCTCCCATCCTGACCTCACTTTCATGGCAGCCAGGTTGACGGCTTCCAGGCCGGAAGCGCAGAAGCGGTTAAGTGTGACGCCGGCCACAACCTCGTGCCAGTCCGCTGCCAGTGCGGCGGTCTTGGCGATGTCCGCACCCTGATCACCCACCGCTGTGACGCATCCCATTACGATGTCATCGACCTGTGAGGTATCCAGGCTTGTTCGCTCCTGCAGAGCCTTGAGAACGGCTGTCAGCAGAGTGATGGGCTTGACGCTATGGAGTGATCCGTCTTTTTTGCCGCGTCCTCTGGGAGTACGCACGGCGTCGAAGATGTACGCTTCGGTGGTCATTGCTGATCCTTTGAGATGGGTAGAAGTAATAGGTAACCATAGCTCGACAGCGGTTTACGGCGTAATGACGCGCACTGCCAATCGGAGTGGCGAAAATGCTCATCGACAGTGCTCATCGGCGCGTGTTGTGACCGATTAACAGGGAGTTCATCATGACAGCAGCACGCAAGCCTTCTATGGTGTTTAAAGACGCTCAACCGTAAGAACATCCGAGCGAGCGGTTTGCAGGCTTTAGTCACTCATAATGCGCTTGTGTTGAGCGCAGCAGCCAGACGATCCGCCAATGCTTGAGGCCGGTCTGCGGATGATTCACCGAGGCACCAGGCGGCCACCAGGGACTCCAGTTGGTCCTGAAGGTCGCCGGAGTGACCGCTGCCCGACATGCCATCGGCCAGACGTTTTACCTGAATTTCCATACGCAAAGCCTGATCTTCAGCGGGCGAGGGCTGCTCGGTCAGTATTTCCGCGCGAATGACAAGTTCGGCCGCGGTCATGCCTGCCAGTGCCTCGGCCCTTCTAAACCAGCCCTTCGGGCAAGTTTCAGGGGTCGGCGTGTTATTGACTCGAGTCTGTATGCGCTGGTGCCAGTCAGCCAGCTGCTCAGCCAGTTGAATATTACGCTGCAGGGTCTTCAGCCTTTGCTGCTCCACCCGCATACGCTCAGTTATTGTGGACGAGGCAGGCTCGGATATAGCGGTTTTAAGCTCCTCGGCCATAGCCAGAAGCGCAGGCTGGCCTGAAGTGTCTGTGATCTCAGCGGAGCGCTTAAGCAAACCCTCCAGCCGGTCTTCGGCTTCACGGTTCTGTGCTGCTTGTTCCTGCTTTTGTGCGTCGCGGCGCTCGAACACTGAATCACACGCGGCGCGGAAGGCTTGCCAGAGTTTCCGGTCCTGGCGGTGCCGGGTTATGCCGATCGCCTTCCATTCGCCCTGCAGGGCTTTGGCAAGTTCGATAGCATCTGCCAGAGGCTCATGGCTCACCAGAGTTTCTGCGCGTTCGACGATTGCCTGCTTCATTGCTTCATTTTTGTCGCGCTGGGTGTTCAGGGGCTCCTCAAGCTTTGCGAGCAGGGCATCAAACTGTTTCTGGATCGTACGGTTGTCACGGAATTCCACCGGCCAGGCTGCCTTCCACTCTTCCTTTGCTACTCGGTCAATTCGCTCAACGGCTTTCCAGTCAACAGATGACCAGTCGTTCTGTTCAACAAAGAGTGCCAACTGGTGACATATTTCCTGACGCTTTTCGAGGTTTGCTTTTTTGAGACCGGATTTTGCCGCGAAGTAGTCCTTGCAAGGTTCATAGGCAAGGTCAGAGGCATGCTTGAAGCGCTGCCACAGGTCACGATTTGAGGAGCCGCCCAGCTCCCGCCATTCATTCTGCAGCTCCTTGATTTTTTCAGCCTTTGCTTCTGGCTCCATGTGTTGGTCTGCCAGGTGCTCCATACGCTCGCATAGGGCAATTTGTTTGGGCTGGATGGCAAAACCCTGCCAGTCTTGAAGTTCGCGGAGCTGACCCTGGAGCAGCTGAAATCTGGCCTGAGAACTTCTGGCATTACGGTCCTGCTGCGCACTCATTTGCTGTTGGGCGCGCTTGAAATGCTGCTTGGATTCTTTCAGTTGTCTAGCTTCAAGCGCCTTCTCCAACGCATCCAGCGTGCTTGTCAGTTCTTCTCGCTCTGAGGTTTGAGGATCTGCAGCCGGTCGGGATTTGGGTTTCGGTTGAGGTTCGCCCGCCATGGCTTGCAGTTTGTTGAGCTCGGAGGGGTGATCGTAACCTGCAGGCCAGGCGATTTCCCGGACCAGGGTAGTGAGCAGCTCATGATCGTGTCTTTGCGGAGATGTCTCTCCGGACACATTATTGAGCAGTGCGGATATTCCCTCACTACGCTGTTGGAGGCGCTGCACTGCAGAAATGTAGCCCCGCAGGTCCTGCATGAGTGTTTCGTAGCTTTTCTGTTCGGATTTCGAAACGTCGGCGTGCCGGGTTGCTTCTAGCCACCGGTTTTCCTGGGTTGTTTGCATTGCATCGAGGGAGGACAGCGACGCGGTGCGGTCTTCCGGCTGGGCCTTCAGTTCTTCCAGAGTAAATTTGAGGGCATCCAGGGTCTGGGCGCGCCCCCGGGCTTTGCCCGACTGAGCTTCCGCTGCCTCTTCTGCCCGCTGGGCCTGCTGGACACGATCACGGCATTGGTGGGCAGCGCTCAGGAAGCGTTTTTTCTGATCATTAGAGGTAAGGGCTTCAAGCGGTGTCCATTGTTTCAGCAGGTGTTCAAACCGCGCTTCGTAGAGTTGGGTGTTGTCCGTCCTGGCATGCTCTTCGGCCTGTTTGATGAGGGCCTGAACCGCATCGGCAAGGCGCTGCCGCTCGGCTTCGGCCTCGCGCAACTCCTGAAGTTTCTGGCGTACAACCTGATAGACACCCTTATCTCTTCCACGGGCCGATTTCTGAAGCCGTTGAAGGGTTTCCAGGTCTGTCAGCATGGTTGCGGCCTGCAAGCGCAGATTGGCAGTTTTGCCCTCCAGGGCAAGCTGCTCCAGATTTTCATCGCTGGGGTTATTTGCAAGTACCTGTTGTTGTTCAAGCAGCAGCTCCTGGCTCGGTGTCTCTGAGGCCTTTTCGGCCTGGGCTGGCTGCTCTGGTGTTTTGCGTCCTTTGAAAAATTTCTGGATGAATGCGGCCATGGAGTTATCCTTCAATGTTGAAGTCAGCTTACTGTGTCCGGCAGAGTAGTCGCCGTAACACAACAAATCGGGTGTGCCGGCGGTGCCGGAAGCCGAGTACAGAACCATTTGCTTGATCAATCTGGCGCTAGTCTAGCGCTTTGTTTGCGAGGGCGGAAAGAGGCAGCATGGCAATTGATAAAAATCAGGATGATTCGGAGCAGAAGGCCCGGGCCTCCGCACTGAGGTTATTGGCACGCCGCGAGCACAGTCGCCAGGAATTAATTCTGAAACTGCGTCAGCGTCAGACTCCGGAGTCAATTATTGACTTGGTTCTCGACGACTACGAGCACGAGGGCTGGCTCAGCGATGAGCGGTTTGCGGATGTATATGGCAGACAGCGACGGGATCTGGGCTATGGGCCGGTGCGAATTCGCAGTGAGCTGCAACAGCGGGGTGTCAAACTTTGGCCAGATTGCCTGAGTTGCATGACAGAGGCCGATTGGGTAGCACTTGCTGCCAAGGCAAGGCAGAAAAAATTCGGCCTTACGTATATTGGTGACGACTGGACGGAGAAGGCTCGGCAGGCTCGATTCCTTGGCCAGCGAGGATATTCCAGTGACCAGATAGAACAGGCGCTGGAGGTGAGCTGCGCTCTGGATTAGTGAGCCTCTGTGTGGCGCGCGGTGAAAGGTTAAAGCGTTGGCGGTGCCACTCCAAGTGCCTTTGGTAAAGTCGGTGCTGAGTCGTCTTCGCGGCCCTCAATCATACTCTCCGTTGCGAGGTCAAACAGGTCTTGATGGGCGATTTGGTCAGTGGGGGCAGACGGGTCTTTCATCCAGGCCAGTACGTCGTAATAACGTCGAATATTCTGCACATAAGTGACTGGCTCGTGGCCCCGAGCGTATCCATATTTGGTTTTTGAGTACCATTCCTTTTGTGCCAGCAGGGGCAGGAATTCTTTCACATCCATCCACCGGTCCGGGTTTTTGCCAGCACCTTCAGTCAGCCTGCGAGCATCCTCCAGGTGACCATAACCAACGTTATAGGAAGCAAGGGCGAACCAGGTGCGATCAGGCTCAGAAATGTCGTCAGGAATCTGCGCGTGCACTATCATGAAATAGCGGGCGCCGCCCTGAATGCTCTTTTCAGGATCGAGCCGGTTGTCGATCCCGATGTACTCAGCTGTAGTGCGGGTCAGCATCATCATGCCCCGAACGCCAGTAGGAGAAACAGCGTTGGGTCTCCAGTGCGACTCCTGATAGCCAATCGCTGCCAACAGTCTCCAGTCTATGCTGTGCTCTGCCGCGTAATCCTGAAATAACGATTCGTAGCGGGGCAGTCGGTTGCGCACATGATGTACGAAGGTTCGCGCACCGACATAACTCAGGCGGTCCAGGTGGCCGTAAAAGCGCTCTTTAATCTGCGCCAAGCTGCCATCTTTCTCAATGTTTGTGAAAAAAGTCCGGGCCGCATCAAGAAGGGTGTTGTCCTGCTCCGCCGGAAGCAACCAGGCGAGCTTCTCTGGCTCATTCAGGCTGAAACTTCGCTTAATATCCGGGAAGAAGACGTGATTCAGCGCCAGCTCATTGGCATCGACGACCGCTAACGGAAACTCGCCGGATTCAACGCGCTCCAACAAGCCTGCTGTATCTAGATCCGGATGAGCCTGCCAAGTCAATTCCGGAACCTGCTCAGCCTGAGTCTCCAGGTGGCGGATGTGATTACTATCGGTCAGCACATGAACGGTTGATCCTGCCAGGTCCTCTGCGGTTTCAGGTCGTGGTGCATCTCGGTTATAAATGATGACTGACCGGGTATCCAGGGTGGTCGGCAAGGTGTGGTAGCTGGCTTTCCGTTCAGGGGTCACGGTCAGCCCTGCGAGTCCTATGTGGGCATAATTCCGGTCCAGCACAGACAGGATCTCTCCGTTACCCTCTACAACCCGGACACGCAGTTCTACGCCAAGCTCATCTGCGAAGCGCTTTACCAGCTCGTACTCGAAACCTGTAGGGCCGTCTCGCCCTTCGTAATAAATGGATGGCGCTTGACGTGTGATGACGTGTAAAACGCCTTCAGAGCGAATTTTTTCCAGGGTGGTAGGCTGTGAGCACCCAGCCGTGATAAATGCAAGGCTCGCTAACAGTGGCCAGCGAAAATTTTCCAGCAAACTGGAATAGAAAGTCGAAACGGCTTGTCTTGCCAAATCCATAGTCTCCCGTACATCGAATCCGAAGGTGTACGTAACCAAAAGCGCTCTTGCCCCCAAATGATCTCCCAGATATCGAGAGTTGGTCAACGAAACTGTGCATTTAATATGCAAAACACTGTGAATTGTTCGTTATCTCACCACCCCTGAGATACGTGATGCCAGTTGCCCAAAGGCTTTAAAGGGCGCTTCCTGTGAAGAACGATAACGATCGACCCAAGGTTAACACGGCTGTATCCGGAGCCTGGTTTCCAGTATTATTGCGCCCGTTCAGACAGCCGGGTGTAGTTTCTTTCGTCAATATGCCAGATTGGTATAGGGCGTAGCATCACACCCATGCACTCCGATTCGCGTGACACAGGTTTTGACCATGCTGGAACTCCGCGGCGCCCCCGCTCTCTCGCCATTTCGCTCCGAAAAGCTCATACATCAGGTGCGCGCTATAGTGCCCCGGGTAAGCCATCTCTACGCTGAGTTCATGCACTTTGCCGATCTTGACTTTGATCTGACCGACAGTGATCAACTCGTTCTGGACCGCCTACTGACTTATGGTCCAAGTGTTGACGTCGAAGCGACTGGCGGTGTGCTGTTTCTGGTTGTGCCTCGCCCTGGCACACTTTCGCCCTGGTCAAGCAAGGCTACCGATATTGCCCGTAACTGCGGTTTGCGACTGGTTTTACGTATTGAGCGTGGTATTGCTTACTACATCCATGCAGATAAAAAGCTGAGCCTCGATGAACGCAAACAGATCGCCAGTATACTACACGACCGTATGACCCAAACGGTATTCCACGAAATGGGGGGGGCAGAGCTGCTCTTTCGAAAGGACGAGCCCCGCCCGGTGAACCGGATTCCGGTTTTGTCCGGGGGCAGAACTGCTTTGACGGAAGCCAATGCTCGTTTGGGGCTGGCGTTGGCGGATGATGAAATTGACTATCTGGTTGAATCTTTCAACAACCTCGACCGTGATCCAACCGATGTTGAGCTGATGATGTTCGCTCAGGCGAATTCAGAGCATTGCCGCCACAAGATATTTAATGCCTCCTGGGACATCGATGGAGAAGGCCAGGAGAAATCTCTGTTCGCAATGATTCGCAACACCTTTGAGATCAATAGCGAGGGTGTACTTTCTGCTTATAAAGATAATGCGTCGGTGATTGCAGGTACTGCAGGGGGAAGATTCTTCCCGGATGCGGAGTCCGGGGTTTACGGATATAACTCCGAGGACATCCACATTCTGATGAAAGTGGAAACTCATAACCATCCAACGGCCATCTCACCCTTCGAAGGTTCCGCGACCGGCTCAGGTGGTGAAATTCGTGACGAGGGTGCTACCGGTCGGGGATCCAAACCAAAGGCAGGCCTGACTGGCTTTACGGTATCGAACCTCAACCTGCCGGATGATCCGCAACCCTGGGAAGGCAACTATGGCAAGCCTGACCGGATTGCCTCCGCTCTAGACATCATGATTGATGGACCCATTGGTGGAGCTTCCTTTAATAACGAGTTCGGGCGGCCCAACCTGACAGGTTATTTCCGTACCTTCGAAGAAGAAGTTGCGGGCCCCGCAGGCAATGAAGTTCGCGGTTATCACAAGCCCATCATGATCGCGGGCGGTCTGGGTAATATCCGTCCGCAACACGTTGAAAAAGGCACTATTCCGGCAGGCGCGAAACTGATCGTCCTGGGCGGCCCTTCTATGCTGATTGGCTTGGGAGGCGGTGCTGCGTCATCGATGGACTCCGGGGTCAGTCAGGAGAATCTGGACTTTGCCTCGGTACAGCGTGAAAACCCTGAGATGGAGCGCCGCTGTCAGGAGGTGATTGATCGCTGCTGGCAAATGGGCGAAGCCAGCCCGATCGCGTTTATTCATGACGTGGGTGCTGGCGGTCTGTCCAACGCGATGCCGGAACTGGTCAAGGACGGTGGCCGTGGTGGTAAATTCGAGCTGCGTGAGATACCGAATGACGAACCGGGCATGTCGCCGCTTGAAATCTGGTGCAACGAATCCCAAGAGCGCTACGTGCTGGCGGTTGCACCTGAGAATGTTGATTGCTTCGACGCTATCTGCCGCCGGGAGCGCTGCCCGTACGCGGTTATTGGCGAAGCGACGGAGGCACACCATTTGATCCTGGCAGATGCCTATTTTGATGACCGCCCAGTGGATCTGCCGATGGATGTATTGTTCGGCAAACCGCCCCGGATGCATCGCAGTGTTCAGCGCACCTCTTTTACCAAGCCGATCTTTGATTCGACTCAGGTCGATCTTGATGATGCTATCCGGCGGGTGCTAAGGCTGCCCTCGGTGGGAAGTAAAAGCTTTCTGATCACCATCGGTGATCGAACGATTACCGGTCTGGTCGCGCGTGATCAGATGGTCGGGCCCTGGCAAGTACCGGTGAGTGATGTTGCGGTCACCGCCGCGAGCTTTGATGTGTACACCGGCGAAGCCATGGCCATGGGCGAGCGCACACCGGTGGCAACCATTGATGCGCCAGCGTCCGGACGAATGGCAGTAGGCGAAGCTATTACTAATCTTGCTGCGGCCTCTATTTCACGTTTGTCTGATATTCGCCTGTCAGCCAACTGGATGGCCGCAGCTGGCCATCCAGGGGAGGACGAAAACCTCTACGAAACCGTCAAAGCGGTTGGCATGGAGTTGTGCCCGGCCCTGGGTATTACCATTCCTGTCGGCAAGGACTCCATGTCCATGAAGACCGTCTGGGAAGAAGAGGATAGCGGAGAGCAGAAAAGTGTGACGTCACCGCTTTCTGTGGTGATCAGCGGCTTTGCTCCGGTTACTGATATACGTAAAACCCTGACGCCGGAATTGCGCAGCACCGAAGGCGAGACAGATCTGCTCCTGATTGATCTGGCAGCCGGCCAGAACAGGCTGGGAGGGTCAGCGCTCGCGCAAGTATACGGGCAGGTGGGAGCCGTCGCACCGGACCTGGATGACCCTGAAGATGTAAAAGCATTTTTTGCCGTTATCCAGGGCCTTAACGGTGATGATAAATTACTTGCCTATCATGACCGTTCAGATGGTGGCTTGTTTGTCACTCTCTGTGAAATGGCGTTTGCAGGCCGCACGGGGGTGGACATTAAGCTGGATGGCCTCGCAGAGGAAAAGAGTCAGTTTGCCCGCGAGATATTCAATGAAGAGCTAGGGTGCGTTATTCAGGTCCGGCGTGATGACACCCTCTTTGTGCTGCAACAACTCTCTGCGGCTGGGTTGGGTGAAAACTCTGCTGTTATTGGCACGCTGAATGATGAGAGCCGCATCCGGTTTTCATTCAATGGTGACTATATAATAGATGAAGTCCGATCAGAACTTCAAAGTCTCTGGGCTGAAACGAGTTACCGCATTCAGTCTCTCAGGGACAACGCGAACTGCGCGCGGGAAGAATACGAGAATTTGCAGGATAGTGACGATCCGGGCCTCAGCGCCGCACTGACCTTTGACGCGTCCGAGGATGTGGCCGCCCCCTATATTGCAACGGGTGTCCGACCTCGCGTTGCTGTGCTCAGGGAACAAGGTGTCAATGGTCAGGTTGAGATGGCCGCAGCTTTCGACCGCGCGGGCTTTGAAGCAGTGGACGTCCACATGAGCGATTTGTTGTCCGGCCGGGTAACACTTGAGAGTTTCAAAGTAATTGTTGCCTGTGGCGGCTTCTCCTACGGTGACGTGCTAGGGGCTGGTGAAGGCTGGGCTAAATCCATTCTTTTCAACCCTCGTGTCAGGGACCAGTTTGAAGCCTTTTTCAGGCGCTCCGATACGCTATCGCTTGGAGTTTGCAACGGTTGCCAGATGCTATCCAGCCTGCATGAGTTGATACCTGGGAGTGAGTGTTGGCCACGCTTTGTTCGTAATGAATCTGAGCAGTTTGAAGCTCGCCTGGTGATGGTCGAGGTTCAGTCCTCGCCGTCCGTATTCCTCAATGGTATGGCCGGGTCTCGGATGCCGATTGCGGTTGCTCACGGTGAAGGAAGGGCAGAGTTTCAGGAATCTTCCCTCCTCGACGGTCTTCAGCAATCCGGCTTGGTCACGATGCGCTTTGTTAATAATCGCGGTGAGGCGACAGAGCGCTACCCATACAATCCTAACGGCTCTCCGGGCGGTCTGACCGGTATTACGTCTGAAGATGGCCGTGTGACCCTGCTGATGCCGCATCCGGAAAGAGTCTTCCGTACGGCTCAGTACTCATGGCATCCAAGCGACTGGGGTGAGGACGGTCCTTGGCTGCGAATGTTCAGAAACGCTCGGAAATGGCTGGCGTGATTTGACTACAGACGAGCTGAAAACCGGCCAGAGGTATCTGTTAAACTAGATACGCTGAGCCGGTTTTTTGTGTCGTGTGTAAAGCGATCACGATTTGTTTAAGAAGCAAAAATGAGCGACCTGGTAACGATTATCGTTACCTTCTGTATCAACCTCACAATTGATAGTTTCCAAAGTTGGTAAATAACGGAAATCCATCGCCGGGCATAACTAGTTCGCATCAGTTTTCAATCAAAATCAGGCGCTAAAACAGAACTTTTTGTCTTGACTTGCATTTTTTATACACATTTCAAGTGCTTGGCTGGATGATCCTTAAACAATGAGCTGGGTGACGGTTCAACTTTTAGTCAAGACATTCAAGATATTGAAATATAAAGGTTTTTGTGATTAGGTGAATTTGTCGCCAATTTAAGGTCAGTGCTGTAACGGCGGGGGTTGGAGGGGGTTTCTCAAAATCTTTCCCCAGAGTTATCCACAGAAACTGTGGGTAACTCGCTAACTACTGATGAATGGATGATTTTGTCCATTTTGGCATGGGCAATAGCATGCGAAGAACCAGGGTGGAGGTCAGGAAGACATGTACAAGCTATGTTATTTTGTTCCGGAATCTCATGTTGAATTTACGAAAGCGGCACTCTTCGGGGCTGGCGCGGGTAAAATTGGCAATTACGACTCATGCGCCTGGCAATGTATCGGGCAAGGACAGTTCAGGCCTATGGATGGCAGTAGTCCCTTCCTTGGACAGAAGGGAGTGGTTGAAGTGGTGAGCGAGTACAAGGTTGAAATGATCTGCGAGGATAGTCTCGTCAGGGCAGCTGTGAAGGCGCTCAAGAGTGCGCACCCCTACGAAGAGCCAGCCTATGAAGTCTATCACCTGGAAGAGTTATAGAGTGTTGTTATGAGCTCTCTTTCTTGTTCATCGGGTATCGTATATCGCTGACTCGAATGGGGTAGGTGTTGTTGCCAACATCGGCAACGAAATATTCCAGTGTCTTGCGAACCGTTGGAAAAGAAATTTCATCCCAGGGAATTTGGTCAAGTGCGAATAGCTCAGTCACAAGCGACTCTTCACCGGCACCGAATTTACCGTCGGTGATGGTTGCCCGATAAAACATGTGGACCTGATCGATGTGCGGTACATGAATAATTGTGTAGAGGCTTTCGATATGAACGGTGGCCAATGCTTCTTCAAGCGTTTCGCGCTCTGCGGCTTCCACTGTTGTCTCCGCATTTTCCATGAAGCCCGCAGGTAGAGTCCAATAGCCGTAGCGGGGTTCAATGGCGCGGCGGCATAACAAAATGCGACCTTCCCATACCGGGATGGTGCCAGCGACGATGCGAGGGTTTTGATAGTGTATGGTTTTGCAGCTGATGCACACGTAGCGATGGCGATTGTCGCCCTGGGGGATGCGCTGTTCGACAGGGTGGCCGCATGTGCTGCAGTATTTCATCTATTTCACCGTATACTGGACAAATGTGTGATGGTAGCAAGTGTAACTATCTGCGCTACCCGTGTCTCATTCAACACTCAGAAGTCATAATGGAGCCGTGTTTTGCGCGACCTTCTCACCAAACGCCTGTCGGGTTATGTACCCCGTTTGTTGACACTGGATTATCCCGAAGCTGCGGTGTTGGTGCCCGTGACTGATAATCACGGAAACCCTGAAATTGTTTTCACTCTGAGATCCGCCAATCTGAGCACTCACCGTGGCCAGGTGTCGTTTCCAGGCGGCCGACGGGACCCTGAAGATAAGTCCTTGGGTGCCACTGCGCTGCGTGAGACCCACGAGGAAATCGGATTACCACCAGAGCAGGTGCAACTGATCGCGCCCCTCAGCCAGGTTATGTCGCTGCATCAGATACTGGTAACTCCATACGTTGGCGTGATACCCGACGATCACCCGCTGACGGCCAACCCGGCAGAAATCGAGAGCATTTTCCGGGTGCCGGTTGAGTTCTTCCTGGACGACAACCGCGAGCGTACAGACCCCCTCAACTTCCT
>JBDNIR010000071.1:0-13198 GCA_041688195.1 Marinobacter sp. | reverse complement strand
TTATCAAGGCGGGCACTAAGCCCGCTTTTTTGTGCCAGTTTTTTACGGCCACGGGCGACATACAACGGCAGCATTTCACCATACAAGCTGGTACTGATCGTACGCTGCTCGTCTTCCAGGCGGTCCCGACGCAGCTTGATACCATATCGGGCCAGCTTGGGTTCCAGCTCATCTGCACGGTTGAGCAAATCTCTGCGAGTCATCTGGTAGGCATGCTCACACACCATTCTGCGTGACTGAAAACTGAAAACGTTGGAAAAAAATAACTTGGCATCATCCTGGGTGGGCTCAAAAAGCAGAATGTCTTTATCCGGATAATCATTAGCGTACTGGGCGATGCCACTCTGCATCCGGGAATAGACCATAGTCCGGAACATTTGGGACAACAGGTTAGGCATGCCAGAGCGGGTTAAAGCACCCGGCTCCATAGAGCCTGACCGCACAGCGGCACTGGCATCGATAGGAACCTGGGGATTTACCGCAAAAACCAGATCAGCTCCATCCTCAAAGGCAACCGAAGCATGGAGTCCTTTGCGCAGGGTGCCGTCGACATAGTAGCGACCGTCGATTTGAACCGGCACATACAAGCCCGGGGTCGAGGTGCTGGCCTGTACGGCTTTGGAGATCGGTACATGGTCAAAGCCCGGCGCACCAAAGCAGACGGCCTCAGTGCTTTCTACGTCCGCAGCCACAATATAAAGACTGCGTTTGAGCTGGCGGAAATCATTGGTTCTGCCCAGCATGTTGAACGCGCGCTTGAGATAATCGTGCAGGCCTTCGTTATCAAACAACCCCGCCGGGGCCGCCTGCGCCAGTATCGTCAAGGCCTCAAGCAAGCTCTGGTCATAGGGATTGCTAACAAAACGGCTGATCGCGCTGGCCATTAAGCTGGGCACCGCCAGCATACGACTGCCCATTTCCCGGAACGCAGGCCGGTAGAAGACTTCAGGGTGAAAAGGGTGAATCTCGGCTTCATTGCGAACAAAAATCCGGCAAAGCTGCGCGGTGGTCATCTGATTGGCGAGGTTGGCGGCGACAAAAGAGCCCGCGTTGACTCCGACATAAACATCGATTTCATTGAAATCGACACCATCGAGTGCTTCATCAAGCGCTCGCAAAGCACCGATTTCATAAATACCACCCAACGGGCCACCACCACCGAGGGCGAGGCCGATCCGTGGTTTTGGTTTGATGTCCGTCTTTGTTGCAGTCATGGGCAGCTTTTGTCCTGGCGATTTTAGTAACGTTACGTGTACAGCGATTCAGGAATTCTGGCTCAAGGTATTGGAAGCGGCCTTACCGGGTCGCAGGTAACGCCCAAATCCAGCGCGCCGCAAGGCAAGTTCCACACAGCTTTTAATAACGTGGGGAGAGTCCAGCAACAAGACGTCCTCCAGTAACTGGGCGGCCCACTCCTGACTGATGCTGCGAATGACCGATTTCACCTTGGGCAAGCTGGCTGCGTTCATCGACAGAGCGTCATAACCCATGGCCATTAGCAGAACCGCACCACCCGGATCACCAGCCAATTCCCCACAAATACTCACCGGCTTACCCACGGAGTGAGCATCATGAGCAATACGCACCAGAGCTTGTAGAACAGCCGGATGGTAGGAATGGTAAAGCTGGGCAACACGAGGGTTGTTGCGATCAACTGCCAAAAGATACTGGGTCAGATCATTTGACCCCACCGAGATGAAGTCGACACGGTCCGCCAACTCACGAACCTGGTACACCGCAGCAGGAATCTCAACCATCACACCCACCTTGGGCATGTGGATGTCGTAACCTTCTTCACGGACCTCATGGTAAACGCGATAAATCAGATAAAGAGACTCTTCAACTTCCGAAATGTTACTGATCATCGGCAGCATGATCTGGAGGTTGTTGAGACCCTCGCTGGCCTTTAGCATCGCCCGGACCTGTACCAGGAAAATTTCCGGATGGTCAAGCGTGACACGGATGCCGCGCCACCCCAGGAAGGGGTTTTCCTCACTGATGGGGAAATAACTCAGAGATTTGTCACCGCCAATATCCAGAGTGCGCATGGTGACCGGATTGGGCGCGAAAGCCTCAAGCTGCTCGCGGTAATATTCCCGCTGCTCCTGCTCGGACGGAAAGCGCTCCTTGATCATAAAGGGCACTTCCGTGCGATAAAGCCCGATCCCCTCAGCGCCGTGGTTCAGGGACCGCACAACATCCGTCATCAGCCCGGTGTTCACCAGCAACGATACCCGGTGTCCATCGGTAGTTTCGCATGGCAGGTCTCGTAACTTTTCCAAGCCCCGAAACAGTGCTGCCTCTTCGTCGTGGATCTCCTGATAAAAAGCCCGGAGATCGGCCGACGGAGAGGCAAAAATCTGCCCCTCAAAGCCGTCTACGATCAACTCTTTGCCATTCAACTGATTGATCGGGATATCAACCATCCCCATCACAGTCGGAACCCCCATGGCGCGGGCAAGAATAGCGACATGGGAATTACCGGAACCCCGCACAGATACCAGACCAACCAGACTGCCCCTGGGCACCTCACCCAACATGGCCGGGGTCAGCTCTTCGCTGACCAGTACTGTACGCTCCGGATAAACAACGTCCTGATGGTCACCGGCTTGCAGATGCGCGAGCAGTCGGCGGCCCAGATCCCGTATATCCACCGCGCGCTCTCGCAGGTAAAGATCACCCATCAGCTCGAAATGGCGAACGTACTGATTAACCACCTGTTTCAGGGCACCTTGCGCCCATAGACCGCCTTCGATTCTGATCACTACTTCGCCAGGCAGCGCGTTGTCGTCCAGCATCCTCAGATACACTTCAAACAGTGCCAACTCTTCCGGCCGCAACTGGGAAGCCAACCGTTCCGAGACCCGGTCAATGTCTTCCCTCACAGCGGTAACCGCCTCACCGAAAAGTGCGAGTTCCTGTGCTATATCTTCGGTTTGTTTCTCAGGCACGGCATCCAGATCGGCTGGCGGGTAAATAACCACACACTCCCCAATGGCAACACCAGGGGCTCCCGCTACGCCTTTGAAGCTGACATCCCGGGTCTCTTCGCCGGTCAGTGACAGACCACTGATCGCACCGGTTGCCTCACTGTGGGCGATCACACCCGCAAGCTGGGCAGACACCGTTACCAGAAACGCCTCTTCCCCCTCATCAAAACACCGGGAGCTTTCGCGCTGCTGGACCACCAGCACACCAAGAACGCGACGATGGTGAATAATGGGCACACCAAGAAAAGAGCTAAAACGCTCTTCGCCAGTTTCCGGAAAATATCGGTAGCGGGGGTGGGAGGGTGCATCTTCAAGATTGATCGGCTCTTCACGGGAACCGACCAGGCCAATCAGGCCCTCAGAGTGAGCAAGACTGATCTTGCCAACAGCCTTTTTGTATAGCCCTTCTGTGGCCATAAGAATGTAGCGGTTGGTTTCCGGGTCCAGGAGATAGACCGAACAGACTTCGGTATTCATCGCTGCCTGCACCCGCGAAACGATAATACCCAGCGCCTCCTGCAGATCACGGGCGCTGTTTACCTCTTGTACAATATTTCGCAGTGTGCTCAGCATGGCGGGCTCAATCCGTCATTGTTGGTCCTGTGAACGTCGCCGGACTTCACTCCGGCCAGCCTGCTCCATGTCCCGGAACAGTCTCGGCGCAAGTTCTCTCAGCGCACGCCTGTATACTTCTCGCTTAAACGATACTACCTGACCAAGCGGGTACCAGTAGCTCACCCATTGCCAGCCATCAAACTCCGGTGAATCTGTACCGTCAACGCGCACGCGCGTGTCCGGTGAAAGCATCCGCAGCAGGAACCATTTCTGTTTTTGCCCAACACAGACCGGGTGCGAGTTATGCCGCACCATACGCCTGGGAAGCCGATAGCGGAGCCAGCCACGGGTACAGCTGATGATTTCAACATCCTCTGCCCTAAGGCCGACTTCTTCTCCAAGCTCCCGGTACAACGCCTCTTCCGGTGATTCGTTCTGATTGATACCACCTTGGGGAAATTGCCAGGAGTCCTGCCCTATTCGCCTTGCCCAGAGAACCTCGCCTCTGTGGTTGGCCAGAATGATTCCGACGTTGGGTCTGAAACCGTCTGAATCGATCACGGCACAGTCCTGTATTGAAGTCGGTATAAGTCCAAGTTGACTTCATTCTTACAGAAAGCCTAACCTTCGGCAAACGAAGCCGTCATCTTTTCAGCATGTTAGAATGATTCCCACTGACCGGAACAGACTACAATACGATTTCACGACTCAGGCCGATAGCAGCCACTTTTAATTCTTACCTAAGCGCACCCCGAAAAAGCCTCCATGAAAAGCCATAGATAGTAGATAGAAAGGAGCTGTGATTTGACCCTGGCCATATTTGACCTCGACAACACGTTATTGGCGGGTGACAGCGATCATGCCTGGAACGAGTTTTTGGTAGAAGAAGGCATTGTAGATGCCAAAACCTACCAGAACGCCAACGACCAGTTCTATCAGGATTACATTAACGGCGATCTGGATATTTTGCGCTATCTCCGCTTCGCTCTCGAACCTCTGTCCCGACACGAACCGGAAGAGCTTGAGCAATGGCGGGTTCGCTTCCTTGAACACAAAATCCGGCCCATGTTGCAGATCAAAGCCACAGCCTTGCTGGATCACCATCGCAAGCAAGGCCACACGTTGATGATCATCACAGCCACCAACCGGTTCGTAACGGAGCCAGTAGCGGGCGTTCTGGGTATCGAGCACCTCATAGCCACGGACCCCGAGAAAGTTAATGGTCGCTACACTGGCAACGTTTCAGGCATACCCAGCTTTCAGGATGGCAAAGTAACCCGGCTATTTGAGTGGCTTGATCATCAGCAGACCACCCTGGAAGACGCCTGGTTTTACAGCGACTCATACAACGATCTGCCGTTACTCAGCAAAGTTTCCCATCCGGTCGCGGTCGACCCGGACCCCACGTTGGCGGCCCATGCCCGCACACACGGCTGGGATATAATTTCTCTACGGGATTGAAAGGAGTCGTCCGATGCGAGCGCAGGCTTTTTGGAGACCGTTTCTGCCAGCAATGCTGCTGCTGACCGCCTGCGGCGAACCGCCTGCGCCTGCGAGTCAGAAGTCCGACCAGAGCCCGCCAAGCGCAGAAATTTCAGATGTTATTCGCGACCGGGTTGAAGGGCTGAGCACGGCTGTATGCGAGTCGGCGAAGGACCTCAAAACCAGCATTACAAGCTTTCTGAATTCGCCTACCCCTGAGACACTGAAAGAGGCGCGCACTCATTGGCGCCAAGCTCATCAGTCCTACGATAACCTTATTTTGGCCTATAAGCTGGCCGGGCAGGAGCCGCCACATATCCAGGACGACCGGGATACGCTGGATGCCTCTCCGATACTCTCGGGCTACCTCGACCGCGTGCCCGGTTATCCCCGCAGCGGCATTGTCTATTCAGAAGTGCCGCTGACACCGGAATTTTTACGGGAAGAACATCAGTCGACAGACTTTCTCTATCTCACCCTGGGATTTCACCCCCTGGAAGCCATGCTTTGGGGTAGCGCTGACCAAAGTACTGAAGCGCGCGCGATGCTTTACGTCAGCACAGAAAGCGTCCCTGAAGACAAAGTCGATTCCCGCGCCCGCCGAGTCGACTTACTCAGGCTCATAGCTCACGGTCTGAGCCGGGATGTCGGGAGGCTCTGCCCACCGGCCGGCCAGGAGCCGCTTATGAGCAACCTGACCCTACTGAGCAAGAGTGAGGGGCGCGCAAAGCAGGCCATTGCGGTGGCACTCGAAGCCTTGATTGAGCCCAAGCTCTCGGCCTGGCAAAACAATCCGGAGGGTGAAGACAGCAACGGGATGCCAGTGTGGCACGCCCCGTTTGCCAAAACCGATTTCACTGGCATGTCAGTCCAGGTAAACGCATTGCGGACCCAGTGGCTGCCAGCGCTGCTGGCGCCCAACGACCCGGATGCCGACTCCAGAAAGACCCTGGAACAGCGGTTTTCAGTACTGTCAGAGCGGCTGGGACAGCACGCCGAAGCGGGCAGCGATCAGACTGTTGACGGCATAACCCGTACCCGGGATGAGCTCAACGTCCTTATAGCGGCTTTGGGATCTCTGGGTTCAGAGGAATCCCGTGAGTGAGCGCACGAAACAGGACTTGATGTAATCCGTCTCTGGGATACCCGGTATAATAGGGTGGTCTGGCGCCTGATGGCCTTGCTCCAGAAGCTGAACAAAACGATCAATCTTACGACCACTGCCCCTTATGATGTCCACCAGTTTTTCCTGGGAGAGGTGCATTGAGCAGGAGGCCGACACCATCAGGCCATCCCGATCCAGCAATCGCAAAGCGAGTTGGTTCAGCCTTGCGTAGGCCTGCTCACCGGCTTTCTGGTCCCTGCGGCGGGGAATCAACGCTGGCGGGTCCAGCACGACAATGTCGTACTTTTCTTTCTCATCACACAGAACTTTCAACGCTTCGAAGGCATCACCTTCCAGCGTTTCAATATTATCCAGCCCGTTGAGCCTGGCGTTGTGGTGAACGGCGTCCAGCGCCTGGGCTGAGCTGTCCAGGCACGAGACGTGAGCCGCGCCCGCGCAAGCCGCCTGAATACCCCACCCCCCTACATAACTGAACACATCCAATACTCGCTTGCCCGGGGCATAGGCTTGCAGGCGCTGGCGGTTCATCCGGTGATCGTAGAACCAACCGGTTTTCTGACCGCCGGCAAGCGGCACTTCGAAATTCACGCCGTTCTCGCGGACATTCAAGACTTCAACGGTCGCACCGTTCACCTGCTCTACATAACTGGCAAGACCTTCTACCTGGCGCATCTTGCCATCATTTTTCAACACCACAATGGCGTCATGCACCAGCCGCTGGACCGCACGCACGATGGCATCCTTCATGGCTTCCATGCCGGCGGTGGAAATTTGCACTACCACAACCTGGTCAAACCGGTCGATCACCAGGCCGGAAAGGCCATCCCCGTCACCGAATACCCAACGGTAGAAAGGCTCGGAAAATAACCGCGCTCTCAGGCTCAGGGCCATTTCCATACGATAAGTCAAACGTTGGGCAGTCATACCGTGGGAAGCGTCACGGCTGATCAGCCGACCACAAATCAGGGTATGGGGGTTAACAAATACCGTTCCCAACGGTTTATCCACGGAGGATCGCAGCTCAGCCTGGCTGCCCGCTTCAAATTCGGTCAGCGGCGAACGCTGGGTATCCACTTCGTTGCTGTACACCCATAAATGCCCTGCCCGCAGACGACGCTCTGCGCCTTTTCGCAAGTAAAGTACCGGAAACTTCATAAAAACTACCCATGAGAACACGAAGTAAAAGGCAGATCATATACGGAACGAAAGCGTCCGGTTCATGTTGCCGCGGGTTCGTACTAAACCGGGATCTATTCCTCGGCAGCCACGTGCGCGGCATAAGCTTCGGCATCCATTAAACTGTCGAGCTCACCGGGGTCGGTCAATCTGACCTTGAATAGCCATCCATCGCCGTAGGGGTCTTCGTTAACTTTCTCGGGCTCATCTTCAAGACTCTCGTTAACTTCGAGCACCTCACCGGTCACCGGACTAAAAACATCGGATGCCGATTTTACGGACTCCGCTACACCGGCTTCCTCACCTCCGTTAACCGTCACGCCCACACCCGGTACGCCGATATAGACCACATCACCCAGTTGCTGCTGGGCATAATCTGTAATACCCACTGTGCCGGTGCCGTCTTCGGCTAATCTTACCCATTGGTGAGTTTCAATGTACTTAACGTCTGCGGGAATATCGCTCATCACTGAATCCTTGCCTGGTTTTCCGGCAGTTTAACCGATGGCACCACGATGGCAAGGAACACCTTGCCGGGATCTGTAAGCGCGCCCGGATCGAGCATTTTCAAGGAAGTAATATGAGCCTCATTGAGCTCGCAGGACTCCTTGATCAGAGATCAGTAACCGGTGCTATTGGAATCGAGGTCATACTTGAAATCAGCCGCCCGGCAAACGCCGGTTTCAAAATAGCTCGAGCGGTGAAGATCAAACCAGCGGTAACCAGGAGCTTTTTCCTCCACTGAAAACTGTCGGGACCCACTCTCGAACTGTATACACGTGGAAGGGGTGGCCAACATTCGAACGCTATGCCGCATCTCGTCAAATTCCTGGTGAACGTGACCCCAGAGCACGATTTTAACTTGCGAGTGGCGGTCTATCACCTGCCAGAACACCTCCCGATTGCGCAGGCCAATATCTGCCATCCAATCACACCCGATATCCACCGGGTGATGGTGCAGGCTCACCAGCGCGGGCAACGCAGGGTGAGCTGAGAGCGCAGCGCTCAGGAACTCGAGTTCTTCGGTCGACAACTCGCCATGAACCTTCCCACGCACCGAGGTGTCAAGCTGGATGAACTGCCAGCCGCCCGCCATTACCTGACGACGGCCCTGGCCCGTGCCTGCAATCACCTGCTGAAGGACGTGAACATCATCATGATTGCCCGGCAACCACACCGAGGGGCAATCGAAAGCCTTTAGCTTGTCAGCGAACACACGGTACGATTCTTCGCTACCGTCCTGGGCCAGGTCACCGGTCGCAAGGATCAAGTCTGGCGTGACAGAATCTTTCAATGCCAGCGCGATAACGGCATCGAGACTATCCCGGGTGTTCACACCCAGAAGTGCACCTGACGGCTCAGCCATCAAGTGGGGATCGGTTAACTGTATAACCCGCAACGGGAAGGCCTTCTCGGTTTCTATCATCTTAATTCGGCTGCCTCGACCATCACTGAACCGAGATTAGTGTTATTCAGGAAGGGTTTCCAGAATCAACATCACAGTATGACGAGCGTTTGATCTGAGTTTGAGAAATATACCTCAGACAGCACACACTCGGCATTCAACCTTCGTCCACATTATCACCAGAGGGCCAACTGGAAAGGGCAAGCGGCAGGTGGCCCAAGCGCAAACAAAAATCAAGCCAGTCGGCGAGAAAGCTGTTTACCTGCACTTTTTCGTCCGGGTGATGCATGTATCGGTTGGGGTAATCGTTAACCGCCGCAATCTGACGGTCGCGATAGCAACTGATCACCTCAGCCATGGAAGCGTCATGGTATATACGTACCGTGAATTGCGGATTGTTAAGCCACTTACCGGCGTTATGAACCTGCTCAAACATTATGGTGTCGGTAAAGCGAGCCTGCTGCAACAGTTGCACCCGAACCCGACCAAAATACTCATTGCCGCGATGCAACTCAAACTCTGAAACCGGCTCGCCTCCGGCTTCAAGTTGTCTCAATCGGCTAATACGCATGTAGTTGCCCTCACACAACGCACCAAGCCGCCTCAGGTCCGGAACGTAACGCTTGCGCCTGGCAGCCCACTCACCCACGGCCATACCACTCCTGCTGCAAGCGAGAGCGGTTCATTTGCAGCCATTGCAGAGCCATGATGGCAGCGGCATTGTTGATGCGGAAAAAGCCCTGATAGACGGTTTCGCGTTTTTCAATGTTAACGTCGGTATCTTTAAACTGGAACGGCGCGGTCATTTCAAATCCGGTTTTGGAGTCGATTCTGAACGATAGCCGTTGCCTGCAACTCAGCGCAAGCCCGTAGCAGCTGATTCGGTGTAAAGCAGTTGTCAGGTAGGGGGTGAAGTCGTGGTCGAGAAAGAGTAATGGCATCCGCTTCTCGATACAGAAAGACGCGATGATGACGTCAGCGGTTTTCCTTATCGTGATCCCTTTCTTTCGCAATGCGCGGTAGTTCTCGGCACACTTTGCAGCCATCACTTTGCCGAACATTTCATGCTGATCCAGGAGGGGTCAGATTGATTTTAATTTGATCAATTCGGCCCGATGATGCCCCTGAAAAATAGGTCTGTCCGGGTTTTCGGGATTTACCCAATCTCGTGCAAGCGCAGTTCGTCCTCTTTAGGCTGGAGTGTTTCGCGCAAGAGGTCGATGAACAGGCGCACCTTGGCGGACAGGTTCAGCCGCTCTGGATAGACCGCATAGATCCCCGCCTCATGGGTCTTTTCGGGCAATACCACCTGCAATCGTCCTGCACGCACATAGCGCGCGATATCCCACTCGGAACGCAACATGATGCCGTGGCCTTCCAGTACCCAGTTCACGGCGATTTCCCCGTCATTCGTCGACAGCCGGCCGGTGGCACGGATGTGCTCATCGCCATCGAAGCGCCAGATATCATAAGCCTCGCGTTCCTGGCGCAGGACGATGCATTGGTGTTGGGAAAGGTCCTCAAGCCGCGTCGGCGTGCCGTGCTTTTGCAAGTAGGAGGGCGCTGCGACCAGTACCCGTCGGTTGGGCAGGAGCCGTGTTACAATCAGGCGGGAAGACAATGGCATCCCAAAGCGTATGTTCAGATCGTAGCCTTCCTCGACCATGTTCGCCGGCGCATCCGATAGCACCAGTTGTACCTGAACTTCCGGATTCGTGCGGGCAAAATGAGATATGGCCGGGGCAATATATTCGCGGCCAAACTGGAAGGTAGCATTCACCCGTAACAGTCCCTGCGGCTCGGCGCGGGCTCGCGATATCGACTGTTCCGCTTCCTTGATCCGGCCAATGATGTCGTGTGACGCCAAAAGAAAGACTTCGCCATCGCTGGTGAGGCTCAATCGCCGCGTTGTGCGGTTCAGCAGGCGCACGCCGAGACGATTTTCGAGGCGGGCGAGTCGTCGGCTAACGGCGGAGGCGGTGATACCCAACTCCAGTGCCGCCTCGGACAGGTTGCGGCGGCGAGCGACACAGGCAAAGAACTGCATATCACTGACGCTGCTCATTGGCGTCCCCTCCCTTATGAACTGTTCCCAAAATTCAATAATGTTTTGTTATTTGTGAAACTACAATCATAAAAAAATGAATTACAGTACTGGTGCTTCGGAATTTTGACCCGCAGCACTGGCGCTCCGTGCCAAATGCGGTGCGATCAAGGGGCAGAGGGATTGGGGTACTCGTGAACCGGCGAGCGGTCTGCACTAGCAAACCGTCAATCTCCTCTCTTCATATAGGCCTGGATGGGATGACCCATGCGGGGCAAAATAAAAAAATCTGGAGAAACAGATGTCTATCAAAAGAAATCTAATTGCTGCAAGTCTCACGCTGATGGTGGCTATGCCCGCTTTGGCACAATCCGATTTTCCAACCAAACCCATAACCTACATTATTCCCTTCAACGCGGGGGGGGAGTCGGATATCTCCGCGCGATTCCAACAGGCGGAGTGGAAGGAACACACCGGAGAGGACGTGATCATCCAGTATCAGTCCGGCGCGGGTGGGGCGCAGGCTTGGTCGCAGTTGAACTCGATCCCGGGTGATGGCTATACCATTATGGGCATCAACCTGCCCCACACGGTCCTGCAACCCATGGAAGGTTCTGTAGGCTACAAGACTGATGAGCTGACCCCGGTCAACTACTTCCACTACACGCCAAACGCGATCTTCGTCACCAAGGACAGCGAGTACAAGACCCTCCAGGATCTGATCGACTACGCCAAGGAGAACCCGGGAGCCGTTACCCTTGCGGGATCCGGTGCCAAGTCGGCGAACAATCTGGGGCAGTTGCAGTTTGATGAACTCGCGGGGGTGAAGACGACCTACATCCCATTCTCCGGTACTGGACCTTCGATCACTGCCGTATTGGGCAGCCAGACCACGGCCGGCTTTAACTATGCCACCTCGGGTACTAATCAGGGTGACGCGCTGCGCATGCTGGCGGTTGCCTCGGAAAAGCGCTTGCCCGCCTTCCCGGACGTTCCGACGTTCAAGGAACTGGGTCTCGACATTGTGGGAGGGGCTTATCGGGGTGTCGCTGTGCCGGATTCCACCTCCGAGGAAATGCGCCAGCGTATTTCGGATATCGTGACCGAGATCAATCACGACCCTGATTTCATCAAGAAAATGGAAGATGGTGGTTTTGTACTGACCGACATTGGCTATGGCCAGATGCCGGCATTTATGAAAAATATGAAGGCTGAATACGCCAAGAGCGCTGCCGCGCTGGGGATTGGCAACTAAGGAGCAGTAGCATGGAACTGCTCGGCTACTTACTCGATGCATTGACGCCGTTTAATCTCATGCTCGCACTGATTGGTGTGATTCTCGGCACGGTCATTGGGGCGCTACCGGGGCTTTCGGCCACGATGGCGGTAGCTGTGCTGGTTCCTTTCACGTTTTCCATGGAGCCCGCCTCCGGGCTGATCGCACTTGGCGCGATCTATACCGGGGCAATCTACGGCGGGGCCTTTGCAGCAATTCTCGTCAATACGCCAGGAACGCCCTCGGCTATCGCGACGACGTTTGACGGCTATCCAATGGCCCGCAGGGGTGATGGAGGGCTGGCGATAACACTGGCGAACCTGGCTTCTGTCTTCGGTGGCATGGTCGGCGCGATCGCGCTACTGCTACTTGCGCCACCGCTGGCAAAGGTCGCGCTGGTTTTCGGGCCACCCGAGTATTTCTGGCTGGCTGTTTTCGGGCTCACACTGATTTCCGCACTCTCTGTTGGCAACACGCTCAAGGGGCTCGTTGGGGCCTGTCTCGGGCTGCTGTTGTCGATGGTGGGCGTTGCCGTCATTGGTGGCGATGTGCGCTATACCCTGGACAGTCCGGCACTTCTGGGCGGGATCGACATCACCTCGGCGCTGATCGGGCTCTACTGCGTACCGGTCATCCTGGATTTGGTAGCAACTCGCGCCGCACACCTGAAAGTCAACACTGACATAGAGAAAGACGGCATCCGGTTGCGCGAGGCGATGGGCATTGCCTGGCGATCGAAATTCAACGTAATCCGGTCGTCGGTCATCGGCACGGTCATTGGCATCCTCCCCGGCGCCGGGGGGTCTATTGCCGGGCTGGTGTCGTACACCGAGGCGCGGCGTTCATCGAAGCACAGCGCGAATTTCGGCAAGGGTGAGCCGGATGGCGTGATTGCCACCGAAGCGGCGAACAATGCGACCGTCGGTGGCGGCTTTATTCCGACGCTGGTATTGGGCATTCCTGGTACACCGCCGGATGCCATTATCCTGGGCGCGCTGCTGGTCCAGGGCATCAAGATCGGGCCGACGCTGTTCAATAGCGAGTCCCAGATCGTTTATACGTTCATCTTCGGGCTGTTAATCGCCACGGTGCTGATGTTGCCCGCGGGGTTGCTGATTGGGCGGTATGCGTACAAATCAGTGGT
>JBDNIR010000070.1:0-4851 GCA_041688195.1 Marinobacter sp. | reverse complement strand
TTGAACTGGGAGTTCACATTGGCAAAGCGATCATTACTTAAACGCAGCATGGGTGTGCTGGCGTGGAGCCTAGCAGGGTTGCTGCTTTTTGTTGTCGCCGTGCTGATGTTTCCCCCTGGATGCCGCTGGCAGTGGTGGCCTGCGCGGTGCCAGTACTATCGGGTCTACGCTATCTTGAGGAGGTTCTCGCGCAATAACTCATTCTGTCGGCTTTGATTCAACCAGACTGCGCACATGAATATCCTGCTGGGGGAACGGAATCACCACGCCAGCATCGCTCAATGCCCGAATGAACGAAGCGCGCAGCTCATGGGCCAGAGGCATGTAATCAAGCACATCTTCGATGAACGCCCGCACTTCGAAATCAATGCTGCTGTCACCCAGGCCCACACAGAACACGGCGGGAGCCGGGTCCTCCACGACCCTTTGATTGTCCTCCGCCACCTTGAGCAGAATGTCCTGCACCGCCTCTACATCAGAACCGTAGGCTACCTTCACAGAAACAATGACCCTGACGATAGGGTCAGATAACGTCCAGTTGGTAATATCCTGGGTCACAAAAGTTTTATTGGGGATGATTTGCTCTTTCCGGTCCCAGTCCACCAGCGTGGTTGCCCGGATGCGAATCCGTGACACTGTCCCGGTGATGCCGCCGATGGTGACCGTATCGCCTACCCGGATTGGTCGCTCGAATAATAGGATGATGCCGGACACGAAGTTGGCGACGATCTCCTGCAGCCCGAAGCCAAGGCCAACCCCGAGTGCGGCCACCAGCCACTGTAATTTGGACCACTGCACCCCGAGTACAGCGAGGGCGGCCACCACCCCGAAGAATACAATCAGGTATGTGACAATGGTGGTAATGGCGTAGCCGGAGCCGGGTTCAAGATGCATCCGGCTGAGGACCATTACCGCCAGCGTACCCGGTAGATTCCGGGCTGCCAGCATGGTGCCGACGATCACAATCAGCCCCAGGATCAGATCGCCCAGTGTAATCGGTAAGGGTTCGGCGCCTTCAATACCGGTTGCAATGGTCCACAGGGTAATGTTGTCGAACAGCTGTAAAGCCGGTATCACGCTGGCCCAGAGCAGCCACAACCCGGTCGCTGCCAGCACAAACGCAAGGATGCGAAACAGCGATTTGCTTTGCTGGCTGATATCCTCAAGGTCCATCTCTGGCATATCGAGCGAGGGCGGCAAGCCTTCGCCAGAATTGTCTGCCGCTTCTTTAGCTTCGGCTTGTTTGCGTTCGGCCGCCCGCTGTTCCCGCAGCCGTTCAAGGGTCAGGCGGCGCTCCCGTACGGACAGAGCTCGCAGACACAGGTAATAAAGCAGTACGTTGAACGCCAACCAGCAAATACTGACAAAGAGGTTGCGTTCCAGTTGTACCGCTGTGTAGTGATAGCCCAACAGTGAGGCAATGGTCAGAACAACAGGAGTGGCAACCGCCAGCAGATGAACGGTCTGAAGGGTTTTGCGATTTGCTATGCCGCTTCTGACCGCCGCCATGATTCGGTGGGCAAAGATCGCCAGGGCAATGGAGGCGATTACAAACAGCAGCCGACCCAGACTGTTACGATGGTCAGCGCCTTCAGGAGCTTCCATCCAGGCCGTCAGTATTGAAACCGGCACCAATACCCACAGCAGTACAGGTATCTCTCGGCGAATGGCATCCAGCGTGGTGGAGTTCCATTTGAAATGCCGCTCGCCGAGGCTGTTTTCGCGGGCGACCTTGTGGACAAAACTGAGCAAAAACATGACAAAGGCTGCCGCGGTAAATCCGTCGGACAGTGCGGCCAGAAAATCATTGCCCTCCATCAGCAGCAACGAACCGAGAGTAAGCACCAGGACTGCAGGCAGCGTCAGCAGCACGCAACATGCCACGGCATACAGTGTGATCTGAAATCTGTCTTTGCCTACGTTACCCACCGATTCACCACTGGCTACCAGACCCTCACGAATTGCCCGGCGGCGGCTCAGAATAATCAGCAGTGCGGCCAGAATCAGCACAATCTCTATGGTGCGCTCGGCAAAGGAGGTTTGGACTGCCTCTACAAAAGTATTCCAGTGCGTTGGCTTCCCCAACCAGACCGCTGCCTGAACCAGTTTGCCTGCAGTGTCCAGCCGGACGGTTTCGGCACTGGGTAGCCAGAACAGGCGCTGCTGAAGCAGTGTTTGGTAAGCCAGGATGCGCGTCTGTAAAGTCTCAACGGTATTGAAATACTCATTAAGCACGTCGATGTGTTCGGTAATCGCTTTGTGAAGCTGCCTGATCAGTGCGGCTCGCTGTCGCCTTAGTTGATCTCTGGCGTCGTCGGAATCGCTCAGCACCGCCTCAATTTCCTCAAGGCGAAGTTGCTCTTCCCGGGCGTTGGAAAGTCGCTCCCCGATGCCGGTTATCAGGCTGTTGGCAATGCTTTGTTTTTCCAAGCGGTCCAGCCGCTGACGCAACAGGCGAGCGTACTCCTCAGTAAGATTGAGGCCAGCCTTTTCCAGCCGCAACTCGAAACTCTCGTACTCGTCGTTCAGTCGCGCCAGGACGGACTCGGCGTAGGCCAACTGGTCTTTACTCGACGCCAGCGCCGAGAGGCGCTGATCCAGGGATTCTCTCAGGGTTTGAAGTTGCTGACGGATGCCAGCAGGCGACGTCGAGGGCAGATCGGTAGTGAGGGGTTCTGAGGCGTCCGCTTCAATCTCCGGCTGTACCGCAGGTTTTGATGTCTCAGCAGCTTGCTCTTCCGGTACTTCGTCCTCTGCGTAAGAAGGCAGCGCAGTGAAAAACAGAAGTACGATCCCGACGATCCAGAGAATTCGGATAAAAAGCGGGTGTTGCCGGGTTCGGCTTGGCATGGCTACAGCGTCCTCTGCTTGGGGGCGGCACTAGTGTAACCATAAACCATGCCGGATGTGAGCCAGCGGATGGTGCTTGTTGTGATGTGGACGAAACCGTTATAAATAGCAGCCTATGCGACTCGACCGAATTCTCAGCAATCATCCCCAATTCAGCCGCCGGACGGCCAGTCACGCTATCGCCGACGGGCGAGTAACTGTGGACGGCGAGGTGTGCCGTGATCCGCGACTCGATGTCAGCCGGTTTATGGCAGTCAGCCTGGACGCAGAAATATTGCAAAAAGCGGACAGGGCCTACTACCTTATGCTGAACAAGCCGGTAGGCTGGCCATCTGCATCCATGGTTTGCTGATTTTGCTGGCCGGTCTTTTCACTGCCCATGGGGGCAGTTTTTGTATTGTTCTCTGCAACGGCCTGAAAGGTTGTCCCTGCGAGTGCAGCGGAAACAAGTCCAACGAGTTCTTTAACGACTCGGTGCGATACGCCACATAGTGGCCAATGATTAACGAAGAAGTCGGTTCGGTGGGTTAGTTCTTGAATTTTGTTATCTATGGCTCAAACTGATGGACCAAAATCGTTGTTTTTTTACGGTGATGACCGTGGTGGACAGGTGACGTTACCGGTTGAACTCAAGTTACCAGGAAGGCCGTGAAAGCGGGTATCAAGAAGGTTTGTCATAGGTGTTCTTTTTTTGTCGCAAAAACACAACAGGCCTTGGTGGGACAAAAGGTTTACGCTTACGTAAGATCTTAATATAAGCCGCCATATATGATTAGTGCAGCGGGCGTATTGTGGGAGATGGCTCGTGAAGCGCTTCAAAGCATGGGGTATGAACCCGAGTTGGAATTTGTGCCCTGGAACCGCGCCCTGCGTATGGTAGAGGCGGGACAGCGGGATGCCATTCTGGGCATTGGCTATACCCCTGAACGCTCAGAGCAGTATTTTTTCCCCGCCGAACACCTGCTTTTGAGTGAAACTGTTGTATTTACGTTGCAAGATCAGGCGCTGAACTTTACGGGTGTTGAGTCACTGAAAGGCCTGCAGGTCGGTTTGCAGGCCGGGTATGCGTATTCGACGGAGGTGCGCAAGACCATGCCGCTAAGTGTCATAGAGCAATTTTCACGGGAACTGGCTGCTTACAAACAGGTGAGGGGTATTGCAGCAAACCATTCCCAATTCCCGCAGTGATCATTGAGTTTGCTGGTGTTTCAGTAAGACGTCAGTGGGGTGAACCAGGCTGAAAAACTGGTATCCTTGAGCCCGAATGTCTGGTTAGGTTATTAAAGGTTTGTTTATGGAAGATCTGAAACGCTCGCGGATAACGATCATTGTGGTAAGCGCCATCGCTCTATTTTTTCTGATTAACTTTTTTACACGCTACCTTCTGGGCTTTGGTGGAGTGACTGTTTCGCTAATTATTGCGGCGGTCATTGCAGTCTACATCAGTTGGTCCGTTGCGCGCGCCCTCGGACGTGTGCCAACCAGTGAAGAGCGCTCCCGGGCACTGTGGTTTTACATCGGGTTTCTAGGGGCGTTATTTCTGGCCTGGGGGCTTTATGTGTCGATACTGGCAGGTTTTGACGGGGCCGCCATTGCCATTCTGTTGTTGCACTTCCTGCCTTATCCGGCGCTGGCTCAGCTTTTTCTGACAGACCGTTTCGTCCGCAAATTTCTGAAGAATAAAGAAACACCCGAGCGCTAGGCGTTTAACGCCTGCCCGCTCTTAGCCGGTCCGACCAAACATGCGCTCGAAAAAGCCGGAGGAGCGGACATCTGGAATGGGCCAGCCAGCCATTTTGCGGTGGCGAAGCATCATAGCCAGGGTAATTGCTGCAGCCAACAAGAGACATACTCTTGACGTTAGGCCTGGTTATACTTTCGTTCAATTGTAAAACCGTTGCGCTTCGTAACAGGTAGTAAAGTGAGGTTCGCGTCTGTTGGAACCAACCGGCGAAAACAGGGCCTGATCGACCAGGGTGTTACATGCCCGCATTGGTGCTT
>JBDNIR010000069.1:0-4047 GCA_041688195.1 Marinobacter sp. | reverse complement strand
TGGACGATGCCAGCCTGGAGAATCAGGCGGCCGACAAAGGCTCAACAGCAACGATATGGTCCGCATCGGATGGAACCTGTTCCGGTTCCTGGATGAAGATGAAAACAGCCTGGAAAAAACCGCCTACATTCTCAAAGAATAGCTTATACGCGCCGGACCATTGTGGCTCCGGTCAACCGGCCCCGTGAAAACCGGGCGTTAACCCAGAGCGAGAAGATGATCACAGCGCCGCCCAGGCCCAGCCGCAGCAAGTCGGCATCCCGGTTCCAGATCAGCAGATTGACCAACAACCCGGCGGGCACCAGTGCATTGTTCATGACGGCCAGCGTACCGGCGTCCACCAGACAGGCGCCCCGGTTCCACAAAAACAGCCCCAGCCCTGATGCCGCCAGCCCCAACCAGGTCAGCACGCCCCACTGCACCGGGGTGGCTGGTAACCGGCTGGCATCACCAAAAATCAGGAAGGATGGCAGCGCAATGGCAAGGGCACCGGCATAGAAGTATCCGAAAAACCGGTACAGGGGCACGTCAGTGGGATAGCGTTTGATGAGGTGTTTATAGCCCACCTGCCCGGCGGCAAATGTAACGTTGGCCACCTGCAGCAACAAAAACCCGGTGATGAAGTCAGCGCTCAGACCGTCGTAGCGGATAATACCTGCGCCCAGGGTAGCCAGGGCGGCAGCCACCAGCGCGATGGGCGAGAACCGGTGGTTCAGCAGATCGTCGATCAGGGTTACGTAGAGCGGCGTGAAAATGGTGAACAACAACACCTCAGGTACCGAGAGATAGCTGAATGATCGGTACAGGCAAAGATAGGTGATGCCAAACTGCAGCGCCCCGACCACCGTCACGCCCAGCTTCAGCTCCTGGCGCACACCTCGCCAGCGGGTCAGCGGCAGGAACGCCAGCCCGGCCAGAACCACCCGACTGAGCACGGCAAAGTCGCTGTCGACCTGCCCGGCCAGGAACACGCCGATCAAACTGAATGAGAATGCCCAGAGAACCGTGACAAAAACCAGAAGTGCCATAATCTACCCCATGTAAACCGGCCACAGAGTGTACGTTATCAACCGTCCAAGCCGTATACTTGTGGCTCAACTGGCAAACCCTGGAGACTGCTATTCGTCGCCGTCGGCTCAAAAAGATTCAGTCTTTTACAACGCGCTACGTGACGCCGTTTATCTTCATTTCCCTGATGACATGGCTGGTGGGCGGTTTTGCCATTGTGGTGCCGGCTCCGCCTTTGCGGCAGGATAACGTCTGCGAAATTTTCAGGGAACAACCAACCTGGTATGACCACGCGGCCAGTTCGAGGGATCGCTGGGGGATCCCCATTGCCGTTCAGATGGCGTTTGTGCATTACGAGTCGTCTTTCCGCAGCCATATCCGGCCACCCCGGAGCCAGCTGTTCGGGTTTATTCCGTGGGCACGGCCTTCAACCGCCTACGGCTACGCCCAGGCGCTGGACCCGACCTGGAGTGATTATATGGCCGAAGCCGGCAGTGTCTTCGCCACCCGTGATCAGATGAAGCATGCCCTCGACTTTATCGGCTGGTACAACCGCAAAACCCATGACCAACTCGGCATACCGCTGGATAAGCCAGACCATCTGTATTTCGCTTATCATGAAGGCCGGACGGGCTATCGCCGCGGATACCACAAACAAAAACCCGCGCTACTGAGAATTGCGGACAACGTCGCCGCCAGAACCACCGCGTACCAATCCCAGCTGGCGTCCTGCGAATCGGAGTTCCGTTGCCGCCGGTTTTATGAATTCGGCCCGTTCTGCGGCTGACCGCACTCTGCGAATCAGTCCGCGAAGAAGCGCTCGATCTGCTTGGCGTGATTTTGGGCATCCTGATACCCCAGTTTGATAAGCGCAGTACAGAACCCATGATCAAACAGCAGGTAGCTGGCAAGACTGCCGCCGGAGGCATAACTACCGTCAGTGGCGCCAGCGAGTTTGCGCAGTATCAGGGGCATGGCTGACATATATTCAGAGGCCAGTTCGTCAATACGTTCGCTGGGGGAAATCTCCAACAATCTCACCGGGCCGAGCCCAAGCCCCGACTCCGCCAGTTTGTCCGGTGGAATCAGTTCAATCAGCTGGTTGATCAGCCGCAGGCGGTCGATGTCGTAATCCAGCGTATCCAGAAACATGCCGTTGAACACATGGGCAATCACTTGGCCAAACGTTGGAGCCGCTGGTTCAGCCGGGCGGTCTGGCGCACACATACTGTTGGCACTGACACCAATCACCAGTACTTTTTGCGCACCAAGGCGCAGAGCCGGGCTGACGTGAGCCATTTGACGGGTAACACCATCACCAAAATACTCCCGGTTAATCTGCACCGGCGGAAACACTGTGGGTATGGCTGAAGAGGCCATCACATGCTCCAGCCCCAGGGTGGTCCGGGTTCCGGCCCGTTGACCAACCGTCCAGCCTTTAAGCGACTCATGACCATCAAAAAAACAGATATTCTGTCCGGTGGAGTATCCGCAGGCGTTGACGCCAACTGCCAATATATTGCCGTCAGCAATAGTCTGCCGAATTGCCTGGAAGTCCATTTCCCGGCTCATCAGCGCCCGCAGAGGGCTATTGTCGAGCAGAGAAAGACGGCCGCCACCCTCACTGCCAAATACCATGCGACGGGAAACCCGAGTTATATTACGGAAAATATCAACGGCATTGTTCCGGTATACATCATTCACCGTCAGCTCGGACCACAGCTTCTCAAGTCTGTAAACATTATGGCGGAAAAAGCCCCCACCACTGGCCAGCGACATCGCGTTGATGGCGCCAGCCGAGGTACCCACTATAACCCTGAATGGATAGGCCCAATCGGGATACATATCCGAGATCGCGCGCAATACTCCGACCTGATAGGCCGCCCTCGCGCCTCCTCCAGTCAGAACGATGCCGGTTTCCGTCATATCAGCTCACTTCCGGTTGCACTTGATGTAAGGAGTTATTCAAAGGTTCCCTGGGATTCAGCCGCGGCCGCAAGCTAAATCGCGACTGAAGTCGCTCCTACAAAAACTTCCAGGATATCCTTACCTGTAGGAGCGGTTTCAACCGCGAATGCAGTGCGCAGCCGCAAGCTAAATCGCGACTGAAGTCGCTCCTACAAAGACTTCCAGGTCATCCTTACCTGTAGGAGCGGTTTCAACCGCGAAATGCTGCGTCAAATCAGTTCAATCGCCACGGCCGTGCCTTCACCGCCGCCGATGCACAGTGACGCCACTCCGCGCTTTAGGCCCCGCTGTTTCATGGCATTGATCAGGGTGACCAGTATCCGCGAGCCTGACGAACCGATGGGGTGTCCCAACGCGCAGGCGCCGCCATGGACATTCACTTTGGCGGCATCGAGTCCAAGCTCCTGAATGGCCAGCAGGGTCACCACGGCGAAGGCTTCGTTGATCTCATACAAATCAACGTCGCTCTGGCTCCAGCCAGCCTTATCAAGCACTTTCTGGATTGCACCAATAGGTGCCAGGGTGAACTCGGCGGGTAACCGGGCGTGGGTAGCATGGGCGACGATGCGCGCCTGGGGCGTTAGGCCCCGGGAAACCGCCGCCGCCTCTGTTGCCAGCACCAGCGCAGAGCCGCCATCGCTGATAGAGCTGGAATTGGCAGCGGTGACCGTGCCGTCCTTACTGAACGCCGGTTTTAGCTGGGGAATTTTATCCGGCCTGGCATTGCCCGGCTGTTCGTCGGTATCCACCACTGTTTCACCACCACGGCCTGCCACCGTGACGGCTGCGATCTCATCGCTGAACCAGCCGTTACCAATGGCGGCCAAGGATTTGTTAAGAGAATCAATGGCAAAGGCGTCCATCGCCTCACGGCCAAGGCTGTAGTTGTCAGCCGTACGCTGAGCAAAAACCCCCATCAGGCCGCCTTCGTAGGCGTCTTCCAGGCCATCAAGAAACATCGAATCCATCACCTGACCATGCCCCATACGCATACCGGCACGAGCCTTGGGTAACAGATAAGGCGCCTGGCTCATGTTTTCCATACCACCGGCAATCATGATGCGGTTGGTG
>JBDNIR010000068.1:0-6922 GCA_041688195.1 Marinobacter sp. | reverse complement strand
GATCGGCAAACAGGAAGGCGCAGAAGTGCTGACCGGTGGTGGCCGCCACGAGATGTCAGGTGAATACGCTAATGGTTTTTACATTCAGCCGACCTTGCTGAAGGGCAAAAACAACATGCGCACCTTCCAGGAGGAAATCTTCGGACCAGTGGTAGGGGTCACCACTTTCAAGGACGAAGAAGAAGCGCTTGCGATTGCCAACGATACTGAGTTCGGACTGGGCGCGGGTCTGTGGACCCGTGACATCAACCGGGCCTATCGTATGGGCCGTGCCATCCAGGCTGGCCGCGTATGGACCAACTGTTTCCACCAGTACCCGGCTCACGCCGCCTTTGGCGGTTACAAGAAGTCCGGTGTAGGCCGCGAGAACCACAAGATGGCGCTTGATCATTACCAGCAGACCAAGAATCTGTTGGTCAGTTACGACATTAATCCGCTGGGCTTTTTCTAAGTCAGAGTTGTTGTATGTGGTTGTACCAAGGCTGGTTGCGAGGCCAGCCGGACGAATCGATACAAACCAACCCTAAAGAAGGGTTTTTTGGCGCTGGATAAGCCGGAATCTCGTTCCAAAGTACCATGTAGCGGGAAATAATCTTGACCTAGTATGAAAAGACGTTATCGTTTGATTGTAGGTAACGAATGATGCAAACACCAAGAGGAACAGTTTATGTGGACCAAACCAGCCTATGAAGACCTGCGGATCGGCTTCGAAGTGACCATGTACTTCGCCAACCGCTGAAAACTGACGGCCAGCGTTTAACCGCTGGCCGTTTTCCCTTTTGGAGACACTCCATGTACGTTCAGATTCTCGGCTCGGCGGCAGGCGGTGGCTTTCCCCAATGGAACTGCAACTGCGCCAACTGTGATGGCATGCGCAAGGGCACCCTGAATGCCAGCGCGCGCACCCAGTCCTCCATTGCCATCAGCGAGGATGGCGAGCACTGGATTCTTTGTAATGCGTCGCCGGATATCCGGGCCCAGCTAGCCTCCTTTCCTGCCATGCAACCGGCCAGAAGCCTCCGTGATACCGGCATTAACGCCATTATTCTGATCGACAGCCAGGTTGACCACACCACCGGTTTGCTGGCTTTGCGAGAAGGCTGCCCACTGGATGTCTGGTGTACTGCCCAGGTTCATGAAGACCTGAGCACAGGCTTCCCCTTATTTACCATGCTTGAGCACTGGAACGGTGGCCTGCACTGGCATGAGATGCCCTGCCAGGCGGGGCAGTCTTTTAACGTCCCATGCGCGCCCTCCCTGACGGTGACCGCCATCCCCTTGCTCAGTAATGCGCCGCCCTATTCTCCGCGTCGTAACAAGACCCATCCAGGGGATAACGTGGGTCTGTTTATTGAAGATACCCGAACCGGTGCAACGCTTTTCTATGCCCCGGGCCTGGGTCAGCCGGATGACGGTACCCGGCAGTGGATGGCCCGCGCCGACACCTTGCTGGTGGACGGCACCGTCTGGCACGACGATGAAATGCTGCGCTGTGAAGTCGGCACCAGGACTGGTCAGGAAATGGGTCACCTTGCCCAGAGTGGTTCCGGTGGCATGATCGAATTGCTCGACAGCCTGCCAGCCAGACGCAAGATTCTGATTCATATCAACAACACCAACCCGATCCTGGATGAAGACTCGGCAGAGCGGGCAGTGCTTGCCCAACATGGTATCGAGGTGGCCTGGGATGGTTTCCATCTGGACCTGTCGGGGGCCGCATGAGCGCCAACATAGGCCACCTTCCTGATCCCGCTATGAATCGGGATGAATTTGAACAGGCATTGCGCTCGAAAGGCCAGTTCTATCATATTCATCACCCCTACCATCAGGCCATGTACAGCGGACAATGCACACCGGAACAGATCCGTGGCTGGGTAGCGAACCGCTACTACTACCAGATCAGCATTCCCCGTAAAGATGCCGCCATTATGGCCAATTGCCCGGACCCCGCCATACGCCGCCAATGGTTGCAGCGGGTGTTGGATCACGATGGCACTGGCGACGCCGCCGGTGGTATCGAAGCCTGGCTGGCGCTGGCGGAGTCTACCGGGTTGAGCCGGGAAGAAGTCATTGATCAGCGCCATGTGTTGCCCGGCGTTCGCTTTGCCGTCGACGCCTATGTCCAGTTTGCCCGTCGGGCCAGTTGGCAGGAGGCTGCGTGCTCGTCCCTGACGGAGCTCTTTGCCCCGGAGATACACCAGTCACGGCTGCAAAGTTGGCCGACCCATTACCCGTGGATTGACGCTCAGGGCTATACCTACTTTCGCAAGCGCCTGTCGGAGGCCCGCCGGGACGTAGAACATGGCCTGTGCATCACTCTTGATCACTTTGAAACTGCGGCGGGACAGGCCCGGGCGCTGGAAATTTTGCAGTTCAAACTGGATATTTTATGGACTATGTTGGATGCCCTGACTATGGCGTATGTGCACCAGACGCCCCCATATCACACCGTCACATCGCAACAGGTGTACCACCGGGGGCTGGAATAATGCTGGCCCGGGTGCCGGCGCTGCGACCGGGCTTCCGCTTTCAGTGGGAGCCGGTGCAAAACGCCCATGTGCTGCTGTATCCCGAAGGGATGGTCAAACTCAATGACAGCGCCTCAGCCATCCTGGCTGAGCTGGATGGCACTCACACGGTGGAACAGGTGGTGGCCCGGCTCGAGCAACGGTTTCCCGAGGCCGGCCCCCTGACGGACGACGTTTGTGAATTTCTGGCCGACGCTCAGAGTAAGCACTGGATACTGTTGAAATGACTACCCTTCTGAATGGCAAGGACAAAGCCATAGACCCGCCGCTGTGGCTGCTGGCAGAATTGACCTATCGTTGCCCGCTGCAATGTCCCTATTGTTCCAATCCGCTGGATTTTGCCCAGAGTAAAGACGAGCTCAGCACCGAACAATGGGTGAGCGTGTTGCGTCAGGGCAGGGCAATGGGGGCTGCCCAGCTCGGTTTTTCCGGAGGTGAGCCTCTGGTGCGCCAGGACCTGCCGGAGTTGATTGCCGAAGCCCGGCACCTGGGTTATTACAGTAACCTGATCACCTCCAGCATCGGGCTTACTGATGCCAAGGTAACCGCTTTCCGGGATGCCGGACTCGACCACATTCAGGTCAGCTTCCAGGCCTCTGATCCTGAGCTCAACAATGCTGTGGCAGGCTCTCGCAAGGCTTTCGAGCAGAAGCTGGCCATGGCCCGGGCGGTCAAGGATGCGGGCTATCCGATGGTGCTCAACTTCGTCATACATCGCCACAACATCCACCAGATGAACGACATCATCTCATTGTGTGATCGTTTGGGCGCCGACTATGTCGAGCTGGCCACCTGCCAGTATTACGGTTGGGCCTTCAAGAATCGGGAAGGGCTGATGCCCTCCGCCGAGCAGCTCGACGTGGCGGAGCGGGAGGTGAACGTTTACCGTCAGCGACTGGCGGATGCCGGTTCTGCGATGAAGCTGATTTTCGTGATCCCGGACTATTATGAGAACCGCCCGAAGGGCTGCATGAATGGCTGGGGCAGCCTGTTCCTGACGGTGGCGCCGGATGGCACCGCGCTACCCTGTCACAGTGCCCGATTGCTGCCGATAGAATTTCCGAACACCCGCGATACCACTTTGAAGTCGATCTGGTACGACAGTCCCGGCTTCAACCACTACCGGGGCGACGGCTGGATGCCGGAGCCCTGCCGCTCCTGCGATGAAAAAGGCAAAGATTTTGGCGGTTGCCGGTGTCAGGCGTATATGCTGACAGGCAACGCCGACAATGCCGACCCGGTCTGTGACAAATCCCCCCACCACGACAGGATTCTGGCCGCCCGGCGCGCTGCCGAACACGCCACCGCCGGACTGGAGGATTTGACCTATCGCAACGCCAACAACTCCCGACTCTTTTTCCGGAGCTGACATTCCTCCAGTCTTTGGCGCCCGGAACGCTGCGGCGGCGCTGCGGCAGCGCGATTGTCTCCACATATCGGGCCAGCATCTGGCCTGGCTGGAATCTGATCCTGCTGATGGCACCGTGCAGCTTTGGCGGCTCGACAAGGGCCAGCCATTGCGGGTCACCGGCCCTGATGTGTCCATACGCAGCAGTGTTAACGGGTACGGCGGCGGTGCGCTGTGTCTGATGGACAGTTATGCCTACGTGGTTAACGGCGCCAGCCAGCAAATCGACAAAGTTAACCTGGAGACCGGCGAGCTCGCACCCCTCACCAGCGCCACCGGCAGTGGCTTCGGCGGTCTTGTCGCCGACCCCGCCCGTGGCCGCATCCTGGCGGTGCAGGAAATCACGCTGGCGGATGGGGCCATTCGCCAGCAACTGGTGGCTGTGGATATTGCGCGCGACGCCATCCGGGTATTGAGGGTGGGTGACGATTTTTACGGTGCGCCCGCCGTAAGCGATGATGGCAGGCGCCTGGCATGGGTAACCTGGCAGTTGCCCGATATGCCCTGGCAGCAAAGCCGACTCTGGATCGCCACCGTGGAAGGCACGGGTGAACTGTCCGACGTTTGTTGCTGTGATGCGCCCGCCCCGGCGTCTGTGCAGCAGCCCGGTTTTATGGGCAATGATCTGGTTGTATTGTCGGATCATCTGGGCTGGTGGCAGCCATTTCAGGTCGAAGCTTCCGAACCCGGTAGAACTCGATGGAAAGCCCTCACGGACGTCGCTGCCGACCACGGCAATGCCCCCTGGCAATTGGGCGAGCGTCATTGGGCCGGGCTCGAAGCCTCGGGCTGGGCCAGTGTCAGATATCAGGACGGATTCGGTGAGCTTTGGTATCGCACCGGGGATAACGGCGCGCCCAAACGGCTGGCTGTCGGATACGTGGATTTCCGTGCAATACAGGGAACCGGTAGCCGGGTTACCTGTATTGCACGGCGGTCGGACGCAATGGACAGCGTGCTTGATATTGATGTTCGCTCCGGTGCTGTCAGCGTTCTGGCCGGTGGCGAAGAACCCTTACCTGCCAGCGCTTGTATTTTGCCCACCCGTTTTCGGTTTCAGGCGGAAGACGGACAAACGGTCACCGGACTTTATTACGGACCGCTCGGCTCACAAAGCGCCAGGGTTATCCCGGCACAGCCACCGCCATTGATCGTACTGGCCCACGGTGGCCCGACCTCGGCCGCTTACCCGGTGTTTGATCCGCAGGTGCAGTTTTGGGTGCATCATGGCTTCGCCGTGGCGGCGGTGAATTATCGTGGCAGTACCGGGTTCGGCCGGTTGTTTCGGCAGTCTCTGGCGGATAACTGGGGTGTATCGGATGTGGAAGACGTGCACGCTGCAGTCCATTATCTGGCGGGGAAAAAGCTGGCAGATGCCGGGCGATCATTCATTCAGGGCCGCAGTGCTGGTGGTTACACGGCGCTTATGGCACTGGTGGATTCCAACGTCTTCCTGGCCGGCGCCAGCCTGTTCGGTGTCAGTGACCCGGCCCGGTTGCGAACCCTGACCCACCGGTTTGAATCCGGGTATCTGGGCTGGTTACTGGGCGATCCGCAGAGGTACGCCGAACGTTGGCAGGATCGCACACCCGTCACTCAGAGTCATCGGATAAAGTGCCCGGTGATTTTTTTTCAGGGCGGTCAGGATAAAGTGGTGGTGCCGCAGCAAACCGAAGCTATGGTGGCAGCGCTCAGCAAGGGAGGCTTCAAGCCGGAGTATCATTACTTCGCGGAAGAAGGCCACGGTTTTCGCCAGCCGGACCGTCAGGTATTCATGCTGGAGCGGCTGCTGGCCTTCTATCAACGTCATTGTAAAAACGCAGGTGTCCACTAAAGAGCCGCGGTAGTACACTGCCATAACAATAATAATCTGATTGAGAGCGCTTATGAGTCACGATATTTCGACCTTGCGCAAATTTGTCTCTCCGGAAATTGTATTCGGTGCGGGCTCACGCAAAACGGTTGCCAATTTTGCCAGTAATTTCGGTGCGCGACGAGTATTGCTGGTCTCTGATCCGGGTGTTCAGGCAGTTGGCTGGGTGGCTGAAATCGAGGAGCTTCTGCGCGCAGGTGGTATTGATTACGTTACCTTTACCGGTGTGACATCGAATCCCAAGGTGGATGAGGTCATGGCCGGTGCCGAGCTTTACAAGAGCTCCGAGTGTGATGTCATCGTGGCCATTGGCGGTGGCAGCCCGATGGATTGCGCCAAGGGCATTGGCATTGTCAGCGCCCATGGCCAGAACATTCTCGAGTTTGAAGGCGTCGATACGATTACCCTGCCATCGCCGCCGCTGATTCTGATACCCACCACGGCAGGCACCTCGGCGGATGTGTCCCAGTTTGCGATCATTTCAGACCCCGTTCGCCGCTTCAAATTCTCGATTATCAGCAAAGCCGTGGTGCCGGATGTGTCACTGATTGATCCGGAAGTGACCGAGACCATGGACCCGTTCCTCACCGCCTGCACAGGTGTCGATGCGCTGGTGCATGCGATTGAAGCCTATGTGTCAACCGGTAGCGGCCCGCTGACCGATACCCACGCACTGGAAGCGATCCGGCTGATCAACCAGCATCTGGAACCTTTGGTGAAGAACCCGTCCGACAGCCAGTTGCGTGAGCACATCATGCTGGCGTCGATGCAGGCCGGCCTCGCGTTCTCGAATGCGATCCTCGGTGCAGTGCATGCCATGTCTCACAGCCTTGGCGGTTTTCTGGACCTGCCTCACGGTCTGTGTAATGCCATGCTGCTGGAACACGTGATTGCCTATAACTTCCCTTCCGCCGATGAGCGCTTCAAGCGGGTAGCGGAAGCCATGGGTATTGATACCCGGGGCATGGCCATGCCGACGGTGAGCCTGTTACCGTTGCAATGACTTTGTTGCGTCGCCCGGATCTGGGTGTTGAAGTGGTGGAAGCTTTTGTGGCCGATATCACCGAGCGTCACGTCGCCCGGGTCAAACTGGAGCAAATGAACGCCGAGCTT
>JBDNIR010000009.1:0-3697 GCA_041688195.1 Marinobacter sp. | reverse complement strand
GGGCAACATAAGCCGGACAACCTGCGCAGCGGTGTCAGCAAAGCCTGTCGGTACGATCCGGATCTAAACCCCAGTTACCAGCAACTGGCGGCCCACTATCAGGTCGCGGTGCTGCCGGCACGGCCCTACAAGCCCAAAGATTATGTTCTCTCGGAAATTATGTGCTGGCGAGCTTTGAAAACAAGCTCTCAGTTGATAACTACAGCATTGTAAGCGACATAATAAAAAGCTTAATACTGGTTACTCTCATTCATTAGGAGAGCTAATCATGTTTGATACCCTATTTACTCGCCCTCACGTTTTGGCACGTTATTCCGCGGCTCCTTGCCTTGAGTCCAGAGCCAGTTATTTATCACATTGCAAAGCGCAGGGTTACCCTCGTTCATCACTGAAGAAAATCGCCTGGGTACTGCTGGTATTTTCTCAAAGCATCGACCTGTGCCGCCTTGGCCGGATCACACGCAAAGAAATTGAATTTGCAGTCGACCACCGCATCCGTTTTAAGCGACAGCCTAAGCTGGCAAAGGAGTCAAAAAGCACACGGGTGTTATTCATCGGTACTGTCATCGCTTGGCTACGTTTTCTGGGGTACTTTGAAGAAGCCAACCCCGAACCAGAGCCTTTTTCGAGTCAGGTGGAAGACTTCTCTAAATTTATGCGCGAGGAGCGAGGACTTGCGCCTGCCACTATTACATTTCGTCATGATGAGGTATTGAATTTTTTGTCGTCTATTGGGCGTTCCAAGGCTTCGCTGAGTGCTATATCGATTGGTGAAATTGACACCTATCTCGCTCACAAAGGCAGGAATGGTTGGAGCCGAAGGTCACTTCGTACGCTGGCGGATGCTCTACGTAGTTTTTTTCGCTACGCACAAGCACAGGGCTGGGCCAGTGACCTAGCCGAGGCCATTATTGCTCCCCCGTTGTACGCACAAGAGGGGTTACCCTTCGGACCGACCTGGGAGCAGGTACAACGACTTGTTGCCAGTATCTCCAGCGATAGCGCCACAGATATTCGTGATCGCGCCATTGTGCTGTTATTGGCGGTCTATGGATTGCGATCAAGTGAAGTTACAGGGCTTCACCTGGAGGATATCGACTGGACGGGCGGGATCCTGCATATCACACGTTCAAAACAGCGCTGTAGCCAACGATACCCTCTGGATACAGACGTAGGTAATGCGATCGTGCGCTACCTAAAAAGTGCGCGGCCGTGCTGCCAACACCGGCAGCTATTTATGACGATTTGGGCTCCTGTTCGCCCGCTCTCATCGGCCAGCATAACGCCCATTGTCCACTCCCGCCTTGACGCCCTTGGTATCCAACTACCACGCCGTGGTGCCCATTGTCTGAGGCATGCCTGTGCTCGGCATCTATTGGATGCGGGATTTTCCCTGAAGCAAATCGGTGATCAACTTGGACACCGCAGCTCTGAAGCAACAAGAATATACGCCAAGGTTGATCTACTTGGTTTACGGCAGGTGGCTGAACTGGATATGGGGGACTTGTTATGAGCCTCTCCGATATTGTGGCTAACTATGTGGCGTACAAACAAGCGCTTGGCCAAAAATTCACCACTGATGCAGGTATTCTTAACGCTTTTTGCCGATACGTAGGTAATGTTCCACTACAGTCCATCAGCGCTGAACAGGTAGAACGTTACCTGAATGGAAAACGTCCTATTTCCAGTTTTTGGCGACGAAAGCATACCGCCCTGAAGGGCTTGTTCCGATTTGCAACTTCACGCGGTTACACTACTATTTCTCCGCTTCCTTGCCGGTATCCTCAGATACCGCTGCCTTTGGCTCCTTATATCTATTCGCGAACTGAATTAAAACGCTTATTGGATGCCATTCCAGCAGGCTGTAGCCGACACGTTCCAGTGGATACGATAGTCATCCGTACATTGATCTTATTGCTATATGGTGCGTGCCTGCGCCTCGGCGAAGCGCTCGGCTTGACGATGAGTGATGTCGATGTTGACGAAGCCATCTTATGTATTCAAAAGAGCAAGTTTTATAAGAGCCGATTGGTGCCGCTGGGACAAGATCTGAACACGGTATTGCACCAGTATATTCAGCAACGCAATATCAGCTATAGCCAGGAATCAAATGCACCCCTGTTCTGTTTCCAAGATGGCCGAGTATTGAGCCAGTCTGCAACGCGAAACACTTTCCGACGATTACGTGTTCTCGCGGGCATTCAGCAAAACGGCACTGGTCATTGTCAGCCACGACTGCACGACCTGCGGCATACCGGGGCGGTCCATCGAGTGATCGCCTGGTATCAAAACGGCGATGACCTGCAGTTTATGTTGCCGCAGCTGGCCACCTATTTAGGCCACATCAACTTAAGTGCCACACAGCGCTACCTCTCATTAACCCCTGAGCTGTTACGCGAGGCAAGCCAGCGTTTCGAGCAGTATACGTTGGAGCCTAGCCATGACTAAATCAACCTTACTGGGCCCCTGGCTGCGGAGATTTCTGCTTGAGCATTTGGTGGCTGAGCGGAATCTTGCTACGAATACTCAAAAAAGTTATCGGGATATGCTCACTCTGCTACTGCCTTTCGTCACTAGAAAACTGTCAAAGTCCGTGGATCGGTTAACAATTGACGATCTGTCTCCACAGGTCGTCCGCCAATTCCTGTCCCACCTGGAGCAACAACGATCCTGCACGATTAACACACGTAATCAGCGTCTTAGCAGCATACATTCCTTGGCTAGATTCATCGGTGAACATAGTCCAGAGCATGTCGATTGGTGCGCTCAGATCCGCCTTATTCCAGTGAAAAGGAGTTTCCATCCAGCAATAACCTATCTGGATAAACAAGAAATGAATGCATTGCTAGCAGCCCATGATGACCATACAACACAAGGACGACGCGAACACGCGATGTTGATGTTCCTTTACAATTCAGGAGCCAGGGCAAGTGAAGCCGCACAACTAAAGATTGGAGATATCGATGGGCACGCTCAATGCGTCCGAATTATTGGAAAAGGCAATAAGGAACGTCGCTGTCCGCTCTGGGGATCTACGCTCGAGCTGCTGCATAACCTCGTGAAGAGACGCGAAATGGGAGAGCCTGTATTTCTTAATCGGTGTCACCAGCCAATGACAAGATCAGGGGTCTATGCACTCGTCAAACGGTGCGCCAACCGCGCCAGTAAGCTTGCTCCTTCATTGAAGGACAAAATGGTGAGCCCTCATGTGATCAGGCACACAACGGCTTCACATTTACTCCAGGCAGGTGTTGATATCAATACGATTAGAGGATGGTTAGGCCATGTTTCATTGACGACAACCAATATCTACGCAGAAACAGATCTGGAAACCAAGGCTAAGGCATTAGCGTCATGTGCTATTTCTGAAGAGCGTAAACCAAGGAAATCCTGGCGGGAGCAACCGGAACTAATGAATTTTCTACGGGCATTATGACTAGAAATTATGTGCTGGATGGCAGTCTACATCTTCAATGCGGTAGCCAGTTGTAGGGCTTGGCAGCACATAATTTCCGAGAGAACATAATCTTTGTTATGTGCTGCAGCACATAACAAGGATAAATCCAAGGCGGAGGTGGGCGTACAGATCGTTGAACGCTGGATCCTGGCCCGGTTACGCCGCTACACCTTCTTCACGTTAGCCGACCTGAACCAGTGCATCCGGTCCCTGCTGGGTGACCTGAACAGCCGGCCGTTC
>JBDNIR010000390.1:0-5566 GCA_041688195.1 Marinobacter sp. | reverse complement strand
GATCTTTGTTCGCAGTGGTGCTCACGTCACCTCATTGAATGTGACACCAAAGATACTGGTACCCAGCAGTCGCGCCCGCGAGGAAAGCAATAGGGAGGCGAGGCTCGATTTCACGCTGGAAGGCCAGGCCGAGATTGAAGTTACTATCGATAACACCGAAACCGGCACCCAAGTGCTCAAGCAAACCTATCCGGCGTTTGAGGAAGGTGAAAATAGCATTACCTGGGACGGTCGGGGATCGGATGGCAACTATGTCGCGCCGGGTACTTATCGAATTGGCATTACCGCCATTGATGGGCAGAACCACCGTTCGATGACGGTGTTCGGCTTGCAACAAGTTTATTACTAGGGAGGAGGGAACATGAACATGGTTAATTTAAAACGAGCCATTTGCCTGGCTCTTCTTACCGCTTTCATCAGTGGGCCGGCATCCGCCGAACCTCCTCTGACGCCAGAAACCTACGTCACGATGGATCTGAGCGCGCAGGCCGTGACCGTCGAGGGAGTCTATCAGCGTCTAATCCGCTTGCAGGAAGACCCATACGACGACGAAGACCAGCTTCGGGTTGGTCAGATGGTTCAGAACGAAGTGAGCTTGATATTCGATGAGTACGGTGTGACTAAAACCGAATTCCTTAAATATGGGGCCAAGCACGCATCAGAAATCAACCAGTGGCTGCAGGCAAACCCTTCGGCAGCAACAGAGTATGACGCGATCGAGCAACGTAGAACCAGCCTTTCCAACCAGATCCGAGCCATCAAGGAGTAGCAGGGATGCTGACCAGACGCCTAATTTCTCCAAAAGTATTCAGTGCAGTGCTGGGCTTCCTGTTCGCGCTGCTGACCACCAACTCCGCGTTGGCGTACCACTTCCCGTGGGACCAGAGCCACGACACCACCAGGCCGGTGCAGAACGATGAACCGACGGGCACCTGTGAAGGGCTTTGCACCGAATGTAATGCCAAAGCTTCGCCGGTTTACGTTCCAACGGGCCATTTCATCTGGAGCGAAACGGATGTCAGTCTGCCGGGTCGCCCCGGGCTAGGGCTACGTCGGGTCTACAACTCTAATGATCCACGGGATGGCCTGTTTGGCAACGGCTGGTCCGCCAACTGTGAAATTTCGGTGTTCAGGACCACCGCAGTGAATGGCGAAACCGATGAGCTGAAAACCGAATACGTGGTGCTGTTGCCCAACGGCAAACGGCACACCTACCCGGCGAACGGTGATGGCACCGTTAACACACCCGAAGGGCGCTACGACCAGCTCGAGCCCCAGGTGGATGGAACAACCCAACTGACCAACCTGGAGGGCAGTTACCGGGTGTTCGATAAGACCGGCCATATCCTCAGTCGCGTTGACAGGAACGGCAATGCCATCCGCTATGAGTACAACGATTCGGACCAACTCACCCGGATTGGTGACAACCACGGCCGTTACCTTGACTTCGGCTACGGTGTTGCGGGCCGGGTAGCAACAATAACCGATCACAGCGGTCGCCAGTGGCGTTACGACTATGACGCCGACGGTAACCTGATCAGCATCACTAATCCTGAGGGCGGAGAGCGACAGTTCGGCTACCAGCAATACACCAACTCTGCCGATGGCCAAACCTACAACCAGCTTGTCCGTATCACCGACGCCAGTGGGCTTGTTGTCGTTGACGTGGACTATAGCGGGTCCCGAGTCACCCGCTACACCGAAGGCGAAAAACGCTACACCTACAGTCATAACGCTTCCCAAAAGCAGGTTGTCAAGACCGATCAGACCGGTATGCGCCGGACAATCACCTACAATGACAAACAGGTGATTACACGCATGGCCGTGGCCAATAGCAGTGGCGGCAGTGATACCACCGAATACACCTACGACGACAATGGCAACCGCACCCTGATTGTCGATCCCGCCGGTCAACAATGGCAGTACGACTACGACGACCTGGGTCGCCTGCTGAGCGAAACCAACCCACTGGGTGACACCACCGAATACACCTACGACGGCGCCAAGCCCTGGCCAGTCAGCATCACCAGCCCCAGTGGCCGGGCCGTGGCGATGGCCTACGACGGGCAGGGCAATCTGTTGACCGTGACAGATCCGCTGAATGAAACCATTACCCTGGCATGGAGCCCGCAGGGCGACCTGACAAGGCTCACCGACGCCCTTGGCCAAAGCACCGGCTTTACCTACAACGCGACCGGTCTGGCAACCAGCATTACCGACCCGGAACAGCGCACGGTTCAGTACGATTACGACAACTTCGACCGTCCTGCTCGGACCACCCAACCCGGTGGCGAGACCCAAACCTGGACCTACAATGCCCTGGGCCGAGTAGTGTCTGCCACCAATGGCCTGGGTGACACCAGCCGCTTCAGTTACGACCCGGCTGGCCGCTTGCTAAGCGTCACCGACTGGGCGGGGGCGTCCACCCGTTTCCAGTACGACCACTATGGTCGCCAGGTACAAGAACTGCGGCCGGATGGTCAGATCCTGCAGTACGCCTACACCGCCGCCAACCAGATTGCGACGAAAACCAATCCTAACGGCTCCGTCATCAACTACGGCTATGACCTCAAACAACGACTGGAGCAAATGAGCTTCCTGGGGGAAACCTACGAGTTTGCCTACAATGCCCGGAACCTGTTGACCAGCGTGGATCAGTCGAGCAATGGCTGGCAAAGCCAATATACGTATGACAATGCCAGTCGCCTGGCGACTGAGGCCCACAATGGCCGCAGCATCGCCATCGACCGCAACACCGAAGGCGAAGCCGTGCGCTGGACCGTAGCTGGAGAGGCCCAGGACCTGACCCGCAACAACCGGGGCCAGATCACAGCGCTCAACACCCCGGCGGGCAGCTACAGCTTCAATTACGACAGTGCCGGCCAGATGACCAGCATGACCTACCCCGGCGGCAACGCCAGCATGGCATACAATGCGGCAGGCCAAACCAGTAACCAGCTGTTTGGCGACAGCCTGGGCACCCAGTTCAGCTATGGCTACGACTCCAACGGCCGCCTGAGCCAGCGCCAGGGCGAAGGCGCCGACTGGCAATACGGCTATGACGCCGCCGACCGCCTGATCTCGGCGAACCACGGCGCGGACAATTACGGTTACCAGTACGACCCGAATGGCAACCGCCTGGAAGAGGGCCAGCAGTACGATGACTTCAATAAACTGCTGTCGAACCAGGCAACGGATTATAACCACGACGCCAACGGCAATCGCATACGCCAGACCGACCCGGCAACAGGGGACGTCACCGAATACGGCTACGATGCCCTCAACCGTTTAACCAGTGCAGAGTACTACCCGGCAGGCGCGGATACCCCGGCCTGGAGCGCCAGTTACCAGTACGACGCCTTCAACCGCCGCACTGGCAAGACCGTCTCCGGCACAATAACGGAGAACACCGAATACCTGTGGTTCGGCAGCCGCCTGGTGGCGGAATACGACAGTGGTGCCAGCTCACCGGCAAAACGCTACCGCTACACCAACAACAGTTTTACGCCAATAGGCTACAGTGAAGGCAATAACGACTACACGGTCCACAGCGACTACCTCGACACACCCAAGGCACTGACCGACACCAGTGGCAATGTGGTCTGGAACACGGTGCTGAGCCCCTACGGCAACACCGACGAGAACACCGACACGGACGGCGATGGCCAGGAAATTGCCTTCAACCTGCGCTTCCCGGGTCAGTATCATGACCGGGAGACCGGGCTGTACTACAACTGGAACCGGACTTATGATCCGGAGAGTGGGCGGTATGTTCAGAGTGATCCGATTGGATTTGCGGGTGGGATTAATACGTATGGGTATGCTTTAAACAACCCATTAAAGTATATCGATCCTCTAGGGCTTGATGTCACCGTAACGCTTTATCAAGGTCAGAATGGGAATGTTTTTAACCATATAGGTATAGGGGCAACAACCGGAAATAATGCTAATCAAACTTTTGGTGCAGGTCCTAATTCTGGTATTGGATTGTTTTCCCCTGTTTCAGGTCATGTTGGCCCAGATGGTGGGCAACCAATTTCAACATTAACGATACCCACAACAGCTGCTCAGGATGCATCGGTAAATGCATATAATGATGCGGCAGTAAATGATCCAAATTTTCAATATTCTCTTTTATCTAATAGTTGCGTGGATCACGTGCGGGGAGGTTTGAATGCTGCAGGTATTCCACTACCGACACCGATGGTTGGTTCTGGAAGAAGTCGTCAGCAATCAAATCGCGCCCAGAATACAAATTTTCCTAATACGATATTTCAGTCTCTGTCACCGTTAGGCACAGTGATAAATAATTGATAATAATGTTGGAAGATTCATTATGACTGCATATGTACTTAAATGGATTGCTGCATCACTGGTTATGCCTCTTATTGTTCTTCTATTTGGAAAGGCATTGAATAATGTATTGGTCCTTGTTTTTTGGCCGGGATCTATTGCATTAATGTCTTTGGGTTCTGAAGAAAAGCCTTTAAGTGATGTGGTCTATGTATGGAGTGTTGCTGTTGGTCTAAATATGTTGTTGTATCTTATAGTGGGTATGGTGATTCACTTTTTTTTAAAGGTGGTAAAAGGGTCCTAGTGTCTCGTCCGGCTAATTCATTAATCTAAAAGTGCTATAATTTGGGCTTCTTAATCACGGATTATGGAGACCTTATTTTGGCTCGGCAACCCGCACCCTTCAGCCTAACGGTTAACGATCAACTTGAACTGGAAAGCTGGTTGCGAATGAGCACACTGAGTCAGAATCTGGTTCAGCGAGCACGGATAATGCCCTGGTACTGTCCGTCGATGAGAAAACGCAGATCCAGGCACTGGATCGCACCCAACCAAAGTTACAGCTGAGGCCAGGACAGGTCGAGCGCCGCACTCACGGTTACAAACGGCACGGGACAACCAGCTTATATGCTGCCCTGAACCTCCTGAACGGTGAGGTGATTGGACGCACAATGAAAAGCTGGCAAAGCCTGTTCGCTGGCATAAAAGCGCAGAATCCATTATGACATCGGTGGCGCGAGCACAGCTGAGTGTTATCGATAATAAATAAACGAATTAGCCAGACTGGACACTAGTACGCGATTTATTAAATAGAGATGTTCAGCGGCGGGCTAGCGAGATTGTAAGAAGAGAATCTAGCTCACAAACCTCTCTGCCCGGAAGGTAAACTGAATTTATGTCCTTGGATCAAACAGCTCTCATTAAAGGCATGGGTCTTGTAAGAAAAGGAAGATTAGATGAAGGCCTAGAAATAATTCATAATGAAGCATTACGCGGTAATCCCGAGTTGTTTGCCATTTTAGGTAAGATTCTAGAGGAAAAAGAGACTATTCATGGTCATATTTCTCGTGCGATTGAGTATTATAATAAAGTGGACCCCGGAATCAAGACAATCGTTTAAGCTATGGGATGAGACAGGAGAATACGGATGAGCGGAGCAAAATCGCGCAGAGCCTATAGCCCGGAATTGAAGGCGAAGGTAGGACTCGAGGCCCTTCGAGGCGTCAAGACCATCAATGAAATTGCACAGGAATTCGGAATCCATCCGGTGCAG
>JBDNIR010000389.1:0-7395 GCA_041688195.1 Marinobacter sp. | reverse complement strand
TTTGGAAAGCCCGACACGTGATGCAAGCTCCGTCACTGTGATTCGGGCGTTGCTTTGAAGTTCTCGAATAATGGAGTGATCGATTCTATCCAGTTCCACCATACTTTCGGTTCCCAGCTGAACATAAAGACTCATTGACAGAATACATTTAATGGCCGAATTGTCTTTTTGATTCTCGGTAGAATGACAGGGATAAACAATTAAGAGGGTACAACTATGCGACCACAGCAATCGGTAACTCCCGAACTTGTTGATAGCAGGCGGGCCATTCGTGACCACTACCTGGCTGATGAATACACGGTGATTCGCGAGATGATTGCCGGTGCTCAGTTGTCCCAGGCCGAGCGTAACGCTATCTCCGCTCGGGCGGCCGACCTGGTGCGGGATGTCCGCAAAGGCGCGAAGTCCACCATCATGGAAAAATTCCTGGCGGAATATGGCCTCACTACTAAAGAAGGGGTGGCCCTGATGTGTCTGGCCGAAGCGCTACTGCGGGTGCCGGATAACACTACCATTAATGCCCTGATCGAAGACAAAGTCACTTCCGGTGCCTGGGGTACGCATGTTGGCAAGGCGTCGTCTCCGCTGATCAACACCGCCACAATAGCGTTATTGATGACCAGCAACCTGCTCAAGGAGTCTGATCGGCACAGTGTGGGCGACGCTCTCCGTAAACTGGTGAAACGCTTTGGCGAGCCGGTGATCCGCACCGTGGCGGGCCAGGCGATGAAAGAGATGGGCCGTCAGTTCGTGCTTGGCCGTGATATTGACGAGGCCCAGGACGAAGCCAAGGGCTACATGGTGAAAGGCTACACCTACTCCTACGACATGCTGGGTGAAGCCGCCCGAACGGATAAAGATGCCGAGCGATATTACGACTCCTACGCTGACGCGATAGACAGCATCGCCAAGTTCTGCAAAGGCGATGTCCGCAAGAACCCCGGTATTTCGGTGAAACTGTCTGCACTGCTCGCCCGTTATGAGTACGGCAATAAAGAGCGGGTGATGAATGAACTCGTGCCCCGGGCGATGAAACTTGTGAAGAAAGCCGCCGCCGCCAATATCGGCTTCAATATTGATGCCGAGGAACAGGACCGGCTGGACCTGTCGCTGGACGTTATCGAAGTTATTCTGGCTGATCCGGCGCTGAAAGGCTGGGACGGTTTCGGCGTGGTTGTTCAGGCCTTTGGTAAAAGGTCCGCCCATACCGTGGACTGGCTCTACGGACTGGCTGAAAAACTCGACCGCCGCATTATGGTTCGCCTCGTTAAGGGCGCCTATTGGGACGCCGAGATCAAGCGCGCCCAGGTGATGGGCCTGGACGGTTTTCCGGTCTTTACGCGCAAGGCCTGTAGCGATGTGGCTTTTCTGTCGTGCGCCACGCAATTGTTGAACATGACGGACCGGATTTATCCGCAATTTGCCACCCACAATGCACACTCCGTGTCTGCGGTACTTGAGCTGGCGAAGGCGAAGGGTGTGACGAACTACGAGTTCCAGCGACTGCATGGCATGGGCGAATCTTTGCACAACGAGGTGCTCAAAGTAAGCGGTGTTCCGTGCCGTATCTACGCACCGGTCGGCCCTCACCGTGACCTGCTGGCTTATCTGGTACGTCGCCTGCTGGAGAACGGGGCTAACAGCTCGTTCGTCAACCAGATTGTAGATGCCCAAATTACCCCGGAGGAGATAGCCAGGGATCCCATTGATTCGGTCAAAGAAATGGGTGCAAATATCTCCAGCAAGGCGATTGTCCACCCCAAGAACCTGTTCGGAAAAGAACGCCGTAATTCGAAGGGGTGGGATATTACGGACCCGGTGACGGTAGCGGAGATCGAGAAGGGTCGGGGCGCCTTTCGGGATTATCGCTGGAAGGGCGGGCCGATTATGGTGGCAGAGTGCTCCGGTACGGAGGTTCAGGTGGTGCGTAACCCAGCCAATCCTGACGATCTGGTTGGCCACGTTACCCAGGCTTCCTCGGAAGATGTAGAGGCAGCTGTTGTTGCAGGACAGGATGGCTTTAAGGCGTGGTCCCAGATGCCTGCTGAAGATCGCGCCAAATGCATCCGCAAGGTGGGCGACTTGTTTGAAGAGCACGCCTATGAGTTATTTGCCCTGGCTACCCGGGAAGCCGGAAAATCTTTGCTGGACGGTGTTGCCGAGATTCGTGAAGCGGTGGACTTCTCGCAGTTTTACGCCAATGAAGGCCTGCGTTACAAAGACAGTGGCGAAGCCCGAGGAGTGATGTGTTGTATCTCTCCGTGGAACTTCCCGCTTGCCATTTTTGCAGGCCAGGTACTTGCGAATCTGGCGGCTGGCAACGCGGTTATCGCCAAGCCAGCTGAGCAGACTTCACTGATCGCGTATCGTGCGGTTGAGCTTATGCATGAGGCAGGCATTCCCAAGGCCGCCATTCAGTTGCTACCGGGTACCGGTGCAACCGTTGGTAGCGCGTTGACGTCGCACCCGGGTATTGCAGGTGTTTGCTTTACCGGTTCAACGCCGGTTGCCAAGAAGATCAATGAAGTAATGGCGGAGAATTTGGCGCCAGATGCGCCGTTGGTGGCGGAAACCGGCGGCCTCAATGCCATGATTGTCGACTCAACGGCGCTGCCTGAGCAGGTAGTGCGTGATGTGTTGGCTTCGTCGTTCCAGAGCGCCGGCCAGCGGTGTTCCGCACTGCGTATGTTGTACGTGCAAAAAGATATTGCCGAAGGGCTGCTTGAAATGCTGTATGGCGCAATGGAGGAGCTTGGCATTGGTGATCCGTGGCTGCTTTCTACCGATGTTGGCCCGGTTATCGATGAGACCGCCCGCAAGAAAATTGTCGCCCACTGCGACAATTTCGAGAACAAGGGGCGCCTGCTGAAGAAGTTGTCTGTGCCCGAACAGGGCACGTTTGTCTCGCCCGCTGTGATCAGTGTCAGCGGGATCGAAGAGATGGAAGAAGAGATCTTCGGCCCGATACTGCATGTGGCAACGTTTGCTGCCAAGGACATCGACAAGGTGGTCGATGATATCAACGCCAGGGGCTATGGCCTGACGTTTGGTATTCATAGCCGTGTAGACAGCCACGTTGATCGTATTGCAGCCCGGATCAAGGTGGGCAACACCTACGTAAACCGGAACCAGATTGGCGCCATTGTCGGTTCCCAGCCTTTCGGTGGAGAGGGACTTTCCGGTACTGGGCCCAAGGCCGGTGGCCCGCAGTATGTGCGCCGCTTCATGCGAGGGGACACGGTGGAACGCGCGGCAGAACCCGGTAGCAAAAAGGTAGACGTTAAAAAACTGGAGGGGCTGATCGGAAAGCTGGCCGAGGTTACAACGCTCAAGCCAGAGCAGCGGGTTGAGGCGATGACGCCGGTCTTCAGCCAGGTTCCGGCTCCGCTGGATGCGCATGTTGAGGAAATGCCGGGGCCGACTGGCGAGCTGAACCGGCTGACCAATCACCCCCGAGGAGTGGTGCTGTGCCTTGGCCCGGACAAAGAGACGGCTATGGAGCAGGCTGCCACCGCGCTATCGCAGGGGAATAAGGTCGTGGTGATTGCGCCGGGTGCCGATGACGTCGTCGGTCGTGCTGCGAAGGCAGGGCTTCCCATCGTTGGGGCTGAGGGTCATCTGGAGCCTGACGTACTTGCAACCGCCACTGGTTTTGACGCGGTAGTGAGCTGTGCAAAGCCGTCACTGCTGAAAGAATACCGTCTGGCGTTGTCAAAACGTGAGGGTGCTCTACTGCCTCTGATCACTGAACACCGTCTGGATCAGTGCTTCGTGATTGAGCGCCACCTCTGCGTCGACACGACTGCTGCCGGCGGTAACGCCAGCCTGATTGCAGCTTCCGAGTAAACGTCTTTGCCTGCGAGATTGTGATGACTGCAACAACCCCGGAAGCCACCAAAGGCGTTCTTTACGGCGTCGGCGCTTACACCGTGTGGGGCTGTTTTCCGCTTTTCTTTGCGCTGTTTGAGGGCGTACCGGCTTTTGAAATACTGACCCACCGGATTATCTGGTCCAGTGTTTTTCTCGCCATCGTCATCTCCATACTTCGTCGCTGGGCACCGGTTAAAACGGCACTGGCTCATCCCCGAAAGCTATGGCGTGTACTCGGATGCGCGGTACTTATCGCGACCAACTGGGGTATTTACATTTACGCTGTGGAAACCCATCACGTACTGCAGGCAAGCCTGGGTTATTTTTTGACCCCGTTGGTCAACGTGGCACTCGGAATGCTGGTATTGCGCGAAAAAATGGCACGTTTGCAGAGCGTGGCCGTGGTGATCGCAGGAGCAGGAATTTTACTGCAACTTGTGCTGTTGGGTACTGTGCCCTGGATAAGTCTGGTGTTGGCCGTCAGCTTTGGTACCTATGGGCTGTTGCGCAAACAGGTAATGCTCGACGGGCTGTCCGGACTGTTTGTGGAAACGTTGCTGTTACTGCCGCTGGCGTTGCTGGCCCTGGGCTGGATTAGCTCCACCGGTGGGTCTCACTTTGTGATCGATACCAAGGCATCGCTGCTGCTGGTGGCCAGCGGTGTCATCACTGCGCTGCCATTGCTGGCGTTTGCCGGTGCGGCGCGTCGTCTACGGTTGGCGACGGTGGGTTTTCTGATGTACATCAACCCGACGTTGCAGTTCCTTATTGCCCTGTTCGTATTCAACGAGCCGATAAGTCAGGTCCAGCTTCTCAGCTTTGTCATGATCTGGACCGCGCTTGCGCTTTACTCGTGGTCGGCCTGGCAATCGAGTCCCACGGCCATTACCCGCCGCAATCGTGTGCGAGTATGAGCCGTGCCAGCGATCAGGCTATTCGACGTTTTCCTCGGCAATTTCCCGGAATGCCTGAACCAGGGTGTCAGGCTCCTGGGCACCTGAAATCATATACTGCTGGTTGATGATGAATGCAGGCACCGCCGAGACGCCGGCTTGCTGGTAGGTTGCCTCGTCGGCCCGGACCGCTTCGGCATAATCATCCGATGACAGAATACTTTGTGCTTCGGCGCCGTCCATTCCGGTGGTTTGAACCCATTCGATAAGCACTTGGGAATCCGAGATATTAGCCGCATGGCCGAAGTAAGCCTCAAAAAAGGCTTGTTTCATTTCGGTCTGGCGACCATGCTCCGCCGCCCATTTCACCAGCCGGTGGGCATCAAAGGTATTGCGGGTGTGACGCTCCTGCATTCTGGTAAAGTTCAGCCCCAGGTCTTTGGCAATGCGCATCATGTCGGTTTGCGCGGCTTGCATCTCGGCAGTGCTGCGGCCGTATTTTCGGCTCAGGGCCTGCAGGATGGGTTCGCCGTCCGAGGTATTGTCCGGGTTGAGCTCAAAAGCATGCCACTCGATCTCGAATGTCATTTCTTCAGCCAGCTCGGCCATGGCTTTTTCCAGCCGGGCGTAGCCGATTGCACACCAGGGGCATGCGATGTCAGACACGATATCAATCTTCAGGCTCTTCATAGCTTATCCTTGAGATGGCTCGCCCGATTAAACAGTGATCGGGTAGGATCTCCAATTCTGGACACCTCGCGAAACAAGTACAATCGTCTGTCATTATAAACTGTCTACCGCATCAGGATTCCCGCGTTATGAATATCACTTCTTTCCAGGCTCTGGCCTGCCCGCTGGACGGTGACCCGCTTTTGCTGAATGGGGCTTCCTGGCGATGTGCCGCGGGCCACACATTTGATGTGGCCCGCCAGGGTTACACCCACTTGCTGCCGGTGCAGAAAAAACGTTCCCTTGATCCCGGTGACAGCAAGGCAATGGTTATAGCTCGACAGCGCTTTCTTGACGCGGGTCACTATCAGCCGATTGCTGCTGAGGTGAACCGGCTGACGTTGGCAGATTTGCCTGCCGCGGGCGGGCACTCCTGTCTGGATGCAGGCTGTGGTGAGGGTTACTACCTGCGTCAGTTAGCCGCAGCGCACGGATATGAAGAAACCATGGCGCTGGTTGGACTGGATATCTCCAAAGCGGCGATACTGTCCGCTACCCGGCAGGCAGACACCGACAAGAGTCAGCAACCGAACTGGCTGGTGGGTAGCAACGCCAACCTTCCGGTGTTGGCGGGAACCCTTGACCGGGTGCTGTGTGTTTTCGGTTTTCCGGTTTATGCGGAATTTGCTCGAGTGCTCAAACCCGGGGGTCGGCTGATACAGGTGGACGCCGGGCCAGATCACCTCAGGGAATTGCGGGAGATAATCTATCCCGAGCTTAAACCGGAGCGTAAACACGATCCTGAAGCACCGGATAATTTTGTCAGGGTGGCAACCGACACACTGCAATATAACCTTGATCTCAACGAGGCCAGGCCGGTAGCGGACTTGCTGGCAATGACGCCACACCTTTACCGCGCCAAGGCAGAAGGTCGAGAGAAAGCGGCGGCACTGGACAGGCTGGCTGTAACAGTGGACGTTCGGTTATCAACGTTCCAGCGGCTACCCAGCCTCTGATGTATCCCGTTGATCCGGGGTACTCTACTATTCTTAAACACCAATGCGATGCCTGCTATTGTGATTACGTTGGCCGAATCAGGTCAGAGTTTCCATGTTGTCACAAAGAGGTATTGCCCCATGACACTTCAACTTGCCTATTCAGGAGAATCATCATGTCATTACGTCTATTGTCCGGCTGGCTGTCCTGTGTCCTGTTGACATTGTTGTCCTGGAGCTTCGCGCCCGTGGTCGCCGCCGAAGAAGACGAAACCACGGTAGAGCAGCTCAAGCAGGACACTCAGGAACTGGGCCGCACGCTAAAAGATTTCAGCGCCGACCAGAAAGACGAGGTGATTGAGTCGATCAACGACACCCTGAAAACATTGGATACGCGCATCGGGCAGCTCGAAAAGGAGCTGGCAGAAAACTGGGAAGATATGAGCGAATTGACTCGTGAGCGTACCCGTAAAAGTATCGAGTCCCTGCGAGAGCAGCGTGGCACCGTTGCAGAATGGTATAACCGTCTGAAAGACAGCTCCGTGAGTGCCTGGGATCGGATGAAGAAAGGCTTCTCTGATGCTTACGACGACCTGTCGGAAAGCTGGGAGGAAGCGGAAGAGGATATGAGTGAAGGCAACGTCGAACGTCGCCAGGACAGCATCTGATTAACCCCCGCCAGTATCGAAGTTTGTTGAATATCTGGGGGGTGTGCACCAACGGTAGAGGGATGATCCCCTCAAAGCGCTCTCATCAACACCAATGTCGGGGACGACAATGTGCATCGGGGAGCCGAGCGTCTGTTGCCTGGTGGTGCTCCCAGCGAGGCGTAAATCTATCAATAGGTATACAGCTTGCCTGGCTTCAGTACGTCAACCAGAATAAGGCACTGTATCTCCAAATAAATAAGGCACTTTATTCATGGCTGACATTGAACAGGTCGCAGGTCTTTCGCTGGCGCAACTCGA
>JBDNIR010000067.1:0-8417 GCA_041688195.1 Marinobacter sp. | reverse complement strand
GTCTAGCATGACCTTTTTGAGAGAAAAGCGATATCTATTGTATAGCTGAACGGAAGGAAAGGCCGCCTTCGACAAAATCGACGAAGTGATTAAAGAGGGTGGCATCATCCGGCCGAATATTGCCAAACGGCGTATTTGCCAGCAAGTCGATTTCGGCAGCGCCGTGAATCAGGCTGACAAAAGTGAACGCCAGTCGCACCCGCAGGGTATTACGGGGAACATCGGGCAACACGCGGTGAAGCTGGCCTTCAATGCGTTCAATTTCAAGCCGGAAATGCCGGTTAAGCAGGTGAATGATCTCCGGTGTATTGTCCGCATGCAGATGCGCCATGAATCGCAGGGCAGATGGGCCCCAGGGGTAATCCCCTGACAGCAGAGCCAAATAAGGCACCGCCAAGGCCTTCACGACGTTTCGGAGCGTCGGTTCCGGGCACCGTTCAAGCGCGGCGATACCGGCTTCAAACTGGGGCCGCAGGTGATCGGTTACCATCGACAGAACACCCTCAATAACCCCCAGCCGGTTGCCGAAATGATAATGGGCAGCGGCCGAATTGCGGGTGCCGGACTTCGCGCTGATGGTACGCAGGGAAACGCCTTTCAATCCTTTTTGGGAGTAGAGTTCGAGGGCGGTTAACAGAATTTTCTGACGGGTAGACTCACCGTTGCTGACTCGCGACATATAACGGACTCGAGGACTGTTTCGCGCAGTATACCTGAACCCCGTGCTGAAGAGTTTTGGTGGGGCAGCCCGTTTGCTACGGTTGCTGCTGGCGGATCACGCTGTAGGCCAGCACAAACATCAGAAACGCCGCGACCACCACCGAGGGTCCGGCCGGGCTGTTGAAATGCCAGGACAGGGTCAAGCCGCCAGAGACCGCTATCATGCCGATGATGATAGCCAATAACACCATGTGCTCCGGCCCCCGGGCCATTCGCCGTGCGGTTGCCGCCGGAATAATCAGCAGCGCTGTTATCAGCAGCACACCGACGATCTTCATGGCGACCGCAATGACCAGTGAGAACATCAGCATCAGCACCAGCCGGAGCCGTCCCACTGGCACACCTTCCACCCTGGCCAGCTCTTCATGGATGGTGCTCATCAGCAGGCCCCGCCAGAGCCAGAACAGTAATGCCAGCACCACCGTTGCACCGCCGTAGATCCAGGCCAGATCATTGCGGCTCATGGCGAGCAGATCCCCGAACAGATAGCCGGTCAGGTCGACACGCACATCCGGCATGAAACTGAGTGCCACCAACCCGATCGCAAGAGTGCTGTGGGCAAGAATGCCCAGCAGGGTATCCGTCGCTAGCGCCCGGCTGCGTCCCAACAGCACCAGAATTATCGCCAGTCCCACGCAAGTAAGGGCTATAGCGAGGTTTACTGAGGTCTGAAGCAGAAAACCGAGGGCTACCCCGAGCAACGCGGAGTGAGCCAGGGTGTCGCCGAAATAGGCCATCCGGCGCCAGACCACAAAACAGCCGAGCGGTCCGGCCACCAGTGCCACCCCGAGGCCGCCGATCAGGGCGCGCCAGAAAAAATCCCCCAGAATCACATCAATGAGTGGCATGGTTATGGTGCGCACCTTCGCCTGGGCTGACCACATCGCCGTGAAGATCATGGCTGTGGTTGTGATGGTGATGGTAGATCGCGAGGCTCTCTGCTACCGGCCTGCCGAAAACCTCGATGAACGCCGGGTCATGGGAAATATCCTCCGGATAGCCACTGCAGCAGATGTGCTGGTTCAGGCAGATGACCTTGTCGGTGGCCGCCATCACCAGGTGCAGATCATGGGAAATCATGATGACGCCACACTGCAAGGTATCCCGCAGACTGCGAATCAAGGCATACAATGAGGCCTGGCCATTGATATCCACTCCCTGCGCCGGTTCGTCGAGCACCAGCAGTTCGGGTTTGCGAACCAGTGCCCGGGCAATCAGCATACGCTGCATTTCACCCCCGGACAGACGGTGGATTGAAGCCTTGAACAAATGCTCAATACCGGTTTCTGACAAGGCCTGACGGCAGGCATCGTCAGATTCTCCAGTCAATGACATAAAGCGTTGAACAGTCAGGGGCAGCGTCTGTTGCAGATGCAGGTGCTGGGGCACATAACCGATGGAGAGTCCGGGTTTGCGCCAGATGCGGCCCGAGGTGAGACGCTGCAAGCCGGTAATCGCCTTGATCAGCGTGGTCTTGCCCGCCCCGTTTGGGCCAATAACCGTAACAATATCACCCCTGACGACAGACAGGTTCACACGATCCACCACCGGCAAACCGTTGAACGTGATTGTGACGGCATCGAGGGTGACCAGGGTATCAGTCATGGTCGCTTCCCTCCTTACAACCCGGGCACAGGCCGGCGACCTCGATGGTGGTTTCTTCAGGCGTAAAAGCCTCTGCAGCGCTGACTTTGTTAAGGGCATGGGTTACGTCGGGGGCGGTCAGTTCCAGAACGTTGCGGCAGGAGCGACAAATAAGGAACAGGCAGGTGTGGTTTTCGCCTGCGTGGGTACATCCCGTGAACGCGTTCAGAGAGGCTATACGATGCACGAGGCCATTTTGCTGCAGGAAGTCCAGGGCACGATAGACCGTTGGTGGTGCCGCGTTATGGCCGTCTTCTGCCAGAACCGCGAGTAAATCGTAGGCCCCCAGGGGCTTGTGGGATTGCCAGATCAGTTCCAGTACGCGTTCACGGATGGGAGTAAGCCGGGCCTGACGTGATGCGCACACAGTGCGGGCATCGGCCAGCGCCTGATGGACGCAGGCGGAATGATTGTGGGGGCGGTAGGGCAATGCATTGGCAGACATAACGGCTTCTGGCTCAGCGAGATTTGAAACATTATAACATCTCGTTTAGCCAGTCGTCATGGAGTCTGTTGTTCAGGCTTTGGCAGCACCAATGGCGAGGGATTCCAGAAACTCAAGATTGGGTATATAGGCCATGTGGCCGTCTACATCCACCACCATGAGGTCGGCAGGTCCCTGTTCACCTTCCAGGGACCGGACCTGATCTTCTATCAGCCGAGCCTGGCTGGGGATGCCCTGGGTAACCATGGCCAGGAACGGTAGTTCGTCATGATGCTTACCGATGGTGTTGATCACCGCAATGCGACCCCGATGACCGTCCGGCATCACTGCTTTGCCGCCGTTAGCGGCATCGTATGAGATTACCGGCAACTGCAAGCCGCGCCAGTTCAACTGGCCCAGGAGCCATTCGGGGGCGTTTTCTACCGGTTCGGCACCCGTGAAATCGACCACCTCAGCGACAGCCACGTTGGGTAGCAGCAATTGCCGGTCAATCATTGGAATCATGACGCAGGGCAGGATCTGGCTTTCGTTATTCATCATTCAGTTCCTCAGGCCGAATCCCGTTGCTGCTTGCCCTTGAGCAGGCAGGATTCTTCAATCGTTTTAACGAGTTCGCGGGCCAGCACGATCATCATCGGTTACCGGTTAACCGCTGAATGGTCTCGAGCAATTCGGTTTCCTGGAACGGCTTGCCCAGATATTCATTAACGCCGATAGCGAGTGCCCGTTCACGGTGCTTCTGGCCAGTCCTTGAGGTGATCATACAGATCGGAGTATCGCTCAAGGCGTCGTCATGGCGGACAAAGCTGGCCACTTCGAAGCCGTCCATGCGGGGCATTTCGATATCCAGCAGGATGATGTCCGGTTTGTGATCCTGTAGCTGGGCCACAGCATCCAGACCATCTTTGGCGGTTACCACTTCCATGCCGTTACGTTCCAGCAGGCGTGAGGTAACCTTGCGTACGGTGACCGAGTCGTCCACCACCATAACCACTGTTGGCCGCGCTTCCCGGCGCTGTAGTTCCTGCGAGCCCTGCTGTTCCGCCAGACGCTGACGTTCGGTCAGGATATCGGAGCGAATCATCGCGGGCAGATCGAGGATCACCACCACATTACCATCACCAAGGATGGTGGCACCGGACACGCCACGTACGGACGAGAACTGGGGCCCCAGGGATTTTACGACGATCTCCCGGCTGCCCATGAGGTTATCCACCTGCAACGCCATCGGCTGTTCAGCGCCTCGAACCAGAATAACGGGTAACGGGAGGGCCTGGCCCTGGAGCTTGGGATGATGGTCACTGTGCAACAGGCCGCCCAGATATTGCAGGCGATATTCCTGGCCGGCGTATTCGTACATGGGCGCATCGGGCTTGTAGTATTCTTCAAGCTCGTAGGTGCTGACGCGGACAATACCTTCAATGGTGTTTAGCGGGATGGCGTAGAAGTCTTCCCCGGTAGATACCATCAACGCCCGGTTGACAGACACGGTGAACGGCAACCGTACGATGAAGGTCGTGCCCTGGCCGACCGCCGACTGGATGTCAAGGCTGCCACCCAGTTGCTTGATCTCACTGGCGACCACGTCCATGCCCACGCCACGGCCGGAAATCTGCGTGACCGCCTGGGCCGTGGAGAAGCCTGGTTGCAGGATAAACTGCAGGATCTCGCGATCACTCAGCTCTTCATCCTTGCGCAGCATGCCCTGACTGATGGCTTTGTCACGGATAACACTGGTCGGAATGCCAGCGCCATCGTCCATCATACGCAAGACCACTTCGCCGCCTTCCCGTGCCAGGGAGAGGGTAACTTCGCCAGTTTCGGCCTTGCCGGACTTAACACGATCAGCAGGTTTTTCAATACCGTGATCGAGGGCGTTCCGCAGCATGTGTTCCAGCGGCGCGATCATGCGCTCAAGGATGTTGCGATCCATTTCGCCTTCGGCATTGCGAACGTCAAACTCGACTTTCTTGCCGAGCTCGCCGCTGATCTGCCGAACAATCCGGCGCAAGCGCGGAACCATCGAAGCGAACGGAATCATCCGCGTCTTCATCAGACCTTCCTGAAGTTCCGTGTTAATTCGTGACTGCTGAACCAGTAGGGTCTCGGTGCCCCGGACCCGGTCAGCCATGGTTTCCCGCAGGTCGGTAAGGTCCGAGGAAGATTCGCTCAGCGCTCGTGAGAGCTGCTGAATAGAGGAATAACGATCCATTTCCAGCGGATCAAAATCGTCACCGTAATCGGGGCCATGCTCTTTTTCAGCCCGGAACAGAATCTGGGTTTCGGTCTCGATATCCATCCGGCGCAACTGCTCACGCAAGCGCTCGATGGTGGCGGCCATTTCATCCAGGGTATGGCTGAAATCACTATTCTGCTCTTCAAGCCGGCTCCGGGTAATACTGGTTTCACCAGCCAGGTTAACCAGTTCATCCAGCAAGGGTGCGGAAACCCGAATGGTCTCCTGCGCATTCCGGGTGGCATCGGCCTGGCGCGCCTTGGCCTTGGAATGAAGCTTGGCGGGCTTGGGCTCTAAAGCCTGAACTTTTTGTCCGGATTGTTGTGCCGGAGCAGGCGCAGTTGACAGCACCCGGGGAGTCAGTGCTACGCCCGGTGCCGCATTGGCCTCGTCGTAACGACGACGAACCTCGGCAACCAGCTTCAGCAAGTGGTCATGGTCATTTGTGATGGCCTGCCAGACCGCCTCACCAGGGCAGTCACTCTCAAGCTCTGTCAGCCGCGTTTCCATGGCGTGGGCCTGGTCACCCAGCTCCGGCAGCTGGGATAAACGGGCTCCGCCTTTCAATGTATGCAGTGCGCGCTGGGCTTCCTGGTTGAAGTGGTTGTTGGCGGGCTCTTTATGCCAGTCCGCCAGCAGGTGCTCCAGTTGATCCATGATCTCGCCAGCTTCCTCGAGGAATATCTCGAGTACTTCGCTATCCACTTCTTCCGGCCCCTGGCGATGGTCATCGGCGATTTCAGGTGTCGCGTCGTCAGGTGCCCGGAGCATACTGACCAGGGCCTGATCGTGAACCGGCAAATCGCCTTCCTCAAGGGCGGCGAGCATGTTCCGCAATTTGCTGTTGGCCCGGTCGCTCAGGGCCAGCATGGCTTTCTGGTTGCCGGTACCTTCGAACAGCGGCTCGAGGGAGTCAAGCCAGGCTGCGGCCAAATCGGCCACCGGGTCTATGTCCGCCAGCCGGGCACCGCCTTGCAGGGTGTGTAATTCCTGTTGTAACTGGGTGATACCGGTGAGCTCTTCCGGGTTTTTCCGCCACTGGGCGAGGCACTCGGTGATGGCTTCGTGAATCTCCAGGCCTTCATCAAGGAAGATACCGGTCAGGTCGTTATCGTCATCCGGCAGCATCGCTGAAGGCTGCATCCGGGTGTCGGAGGCAGGCTCTTCTGAAGCTGCAATGTGGTCTCGGCTCGTCGGGGCTTTGCCAGCCAGAATGGCTTCCACTTCGCCCACCAGCTCCTCCGCTGGTGGGCAGGGCTTTCTGGTTGCCACCTGCTCAACCATTTGTGCCAGGCGGTCATGGCAGGCAAACAACAGATCGTTCATCGCTGGAGAGGCATTCATCCGGCCTTCGGCAACTTTCTCAAACAGGTCTTCAAGTACGTGCGTGAGATCACCGATAGCCGCAACGCCGGCCATGCGCGCACCACCTTTCAGGGTGTGGACGTCGCGCTGTAATTCGGCTGCAACAGCACGGTTGTCGGGCTCTTCACTCCATGTATACAGGGCGCTGCCGGTAGAGTTGATCAGGTCATAGGCTTCTTCCAGGAAAATGTCTGTCAGTTCCGGATCAAGGTGCGACAGATCCGGGTCCTGGGGTTCCGAAGCCGGTGCCGGGGACTCGTGATCGGTGGTCGCTGCACGCAACTCTTCCACCAGTTCCGGTGTGGCTGGGCAAGGGTTTCCGTCCGCAATTGCTTCAACCAGAACAGCGAGCTGATCATGGGCTCGCAACGCCAGCTCGGTGCGCGCAGGCGTGGCTTCAATGCGTCCTTCTGCGATGTATTCGAACAGCGTTTCCATCTCATGGGCTATATCTACCACTGGGGCGATATCGGCCATCCGGGCTCCCCCTTTCAGGGTGTGGAGCTCGCGCTGAAGTTCTTTAACCAGGTCGGGCTGATCGGGGTCGGCGGCCCATTGGTGCAGATGTTCTGCCGTGGTATTGATAATTTCGCCAGCTTCTTCCAGGAAAATCTCGGCCAGTTCCGGGTCAAGACCGACATCACCCTCAACGTCGGGCAGAGGTATCCCGTCGCTGGTGTCCTCAGCCTGATCGTTTTGTGCTTCCTGGCGTGCTGGTGCAACTTCGTCCGGGATGCCGAGCTCGGTATCGAAGCTCAGGTCTATAGCCTCAAGATACTTGCTGAATTCTTCCGCAAACGGATCGGCGGGGGTTTGGCCCGCACTGTCGCGCAGGTTTTCCAGCTGGGCGATCAGAGCGTGGTCCGGGCGGGTTGCCAGTCCGGCCGCCACCTGGTCCATCATGTTAATCAGATTCTCGTGGCCAGCCTTTGCGGTCAGGAAGAAACCGTTGTCCGGTGGAAGCACCGACGACTGCACACTAACGTACGCTTGATGCAGCATATTCGTCAGGTTAGCAACGTCGGACAAGCCAGCGTTGCGAGAACCTTGGGTCAGCTCCTGCAACTCGTAAATCAGCTTCTCAAGCCCGTCAGTCTGGTCCGGGTGCATCGCCCATTCGTCAAGAATCGCATCCGCATCCAACAGGGTGTCGAGCCCTTCGTTTAGGAATAACTGGATCAGTGGCGGATCGGTCTGGTCTGAATCTTCCGCTTCGTCACCGGCGTTTCGGTGGCCGAGCGAGCGCCTTGAGACCGCCTCCAGCTTCGCAAGATAGGCATCGGTGCCGGCGAGCGTGTTTTGTGGTGTGTGTCGAATCTGTGCCAAACCCTGAACGATAAATTCATTAGCATCGGCAATCAGGGCCAGCACGTCACGGTCAGCCCGGGCGTTTTCGGCCCGCGCATCCTTGATGAACTTCTCCAGCGGCGTGATAACCTTGGCAATAGGCTGGATGCCTGCGGCATGGGCACTGCCTTTAAGGGTGTGCAGAGCGCGGGAAAGGTTATCGGTATAGGCTACGGATAACTTGTCTCCGGCTTCCCCCAGGAAGTCCTGCAGGGTCTGCAGATGGGTTTCCGTCTCGCTCTCAAAAATATCGATCAGTACCGGGTCGACCCGGTGATCAGCGTCGTCTCCCTGTGCATCGCCGTCTTCGTGTTCTGAACCGGCATCACCATGGGCGTCCGGCATTGCCCGAGTGTCCGGTATCTCGCCATTTGCCAAGGCATTGGCCCTGGCCTTCAGCACACTCGTATCGTTCGACGGTGCCCTATGATGTTCAAAATCAGACACCAGGGCAGGCAATACGTCGGTGACGTTCTCCAGCAACCGGGCTATGTCTTCATTCATGAACACACTGCCGTCGATGATTCGATTGAGCATATTCTCAACCGACCAGGACAGCTCCCCAATTACCTGTGCACCCACCATCCGGCCGCTACCCTTGAGGGTATGGAAGGCCCGGCGCACTTCGGCGAGGGCGCTGCGGTCATCGTACTGGCGCAG
>JBDNIR010000066.1:0-5112 GCA_041688195.1 Marinobacter sp. | reverse complement strand
TGGCCCGGACGGGAAGGCACCGGCCGATTTTGTGGTGGTCGCCGGGGACTCCGCCGGCGGCAGTCACACCCTGGGGCTGATTGCCTGGATACGAGACCAGGGTCTGCAACCACCGAATGCCGCTATTGCCCTGTCGCCCTCTACCGAGCTCATGCTCACGTCGCTGGGCAGACGAGCCAACCTGAAAACCGATGCCATGCTGGGGCCAACCGTTGAGAAACTGGCGCGGATACCCCTGCCGCTGCTGTGGTGGGGAACGGTTTTGGGCATGCGGGTATTGCCCACCAGCCCAATGGCATCACCCCTGCGAGGAAACCTCCACAACCTCCCGCCAACACTGATTCACGTCAGTGAATCGGAGCTACTACTGGAAAACGCCCAACGGTATGTAGAAAAAGCACAGGCGGCTGGCTCACCGGTGGAAGTGAAAACCTGGCCCGACATGGTTCATGTGTGGCACCTGTTTACGCCACTGTTACCGGAGGCGGAAGAGGCGTTCGAGCATATAGGGGAATTTCTGGCGCGGGCGGAAGCGAGTTCAGCGGGCCTCTGAAAGCCAGAGGCGATCCAGGAGTTGTTCTGAGGCTCCTTAGCTCAGCAGTCGCTCTTTGGCTTCATTAACACGGGCGGCCAGGTAGTTACTCCCGCCACGGTCCGGGTGCATTTTCTGCATCATCCGACGGTGGGCCTGGATGATCTCATCCCGGCTGGCACCAGCCCCCAACCCCAGGATATCCAGAGCTTCGCTATCGGTTAGCGGGCCGCCACCGTCCGAATTTTCACGTTCACTGTTCCCCGCGCTGTCATCGCCAGCCGGGTCGTCAGTGCGCCAGGAGTCCCCGAAGCGGCGGTCCAAATAGGTTTCCAGGAGCCGGGCGGAATCCTCGTCGTGGTCCCGGCAATACTGCAATAACTCGATGAATTCACTCTCCCCCATATCCGCCATCGCCCGCCCGGCCATGGGGCCTTTCAATATCTCACCGCTCATAGTTCCGGAGTCGTGGTCCAGGGTCATATTGAGAATATCGCTGGAAACATGAGATTGGTTGCCCGGTTTGGCCTTTGCTTCACCCCTTCCTGCGCCCGACATACGTCCCATCAGTATAGAGGGCAGCACCCTGCGCAGCAGCGGCAAAAGGAAAGCCAGCAAGCCAACTAACAAGTACAAGCGGCCGGTAACGGCCAGCAGGACCAGCACCAGGATACCGGCAGCCAACACCAGCTTGATAATGGCCGGCTTGCGTTGGCCGGGCGGCTGGTTGCGCAGCCAGACCCACGCGACAACCGCCATTACAACAACCAGAAGCGTTAGTGGCACTCGGATACCCCGGGCCAATTGGCCCACCGGTTGATTGGAATAAGCGCTATCTGATCTGTTGAGTCAAACGCTTAACCTCCGGGGAGCTGCGGCTGGAATAGTCCTGCAGGGCCTTGGCTCCCCCGGAAGCATAGACCGCAACAGCGGCCATAAGATCCTTAAGCACCTGAGGGCTGTTGCGATCAAAGGGTGCATAGGCGCCCCCCGACAGTTTGCTCACCTGCTGGAACACCGCCCTGGCATGTGCATCGGCACCCTCATGGAACATAAACACCGGGGTTCGCAGCATGCCCAGCTCCCCGGCAATATGGCAGAGTTCGTCCACAGGCTCCTCACAACAATCCCCGATAAACACCACGGCCTTAACTGCCTTTGCCCGGGTTTCTTTCCTGGCGTGCGCCAACACCCTGCTAATCTGGGTGCGACCGCCCAGGCAGGAAACGCTGTTCATCAGGTTAAGCAACTGGCCGGTCTCGCTGACAAACCCAGTGGCCTTGAATTCCCCAAAACCGCGGTAGTAGCAAAGCTGAATCGCCAGGCCGCCCAAATCCCTGGTCGCCACAAATAACTCGCTTTGCAAGTAGCAGGCCTGGTCCCAAGTAGCCTCCCGGCTGGCGGTCGCATCCAGGGCGAAAATCAACCGGCCCTGTCCACCAAATTCTCCGCCACCCTGCTTGGGCAGCTTGCGGACCTGATGGATAAACTGGTCGATCGACTGTTTATCGGATTTGGTACGGAGCTCTTTGTCAGACATATGCTTTTGCAAACCGCCTAGCCCTGCCAATGTATTATTGCAAGCTTAGGGGAAAGGCTGCGCAATTCACAGGCCCGGCGAACCACATTGGGCAGTGCTCGCCAGAGGTTTAAACCATTGACGCTGCAAGCCGACAGCCCTGACCTCACGAAAGCGCTCCCTAAATATTCAATTGAACACCTCTTCGAGGAATCTCCCTGCGGAGGTCAGCCATTGCTGAGACACTAACCTTGACTAATGGGGTGTGGCTGCTATTGTGAATTTTCAATTGAACATCTAACAATAACAACCTAGCGGAACTGGTCCTCTCAGGATGTTCAATTTAAGGCATGGGGCTCTCATGCAGGGATCGTTTCCAGTGGAGCATCTCAATGAATATGCAGAAAAAATTGTTTTCCGGCACCTTGCCGTCCGTCACGTTAGCGGCCTCGGCTTTACTGTTTGCTTTCAGCAGCCCGGCTCTGGCGGACTGTGAACGAGGCGCACTCGACGCCATGTACTGTGATGTAAACGGCGACATGGTAGCCGACTTGCCAGCGGATGAGTCAGAGTGGGTTAATCCCGATACCTTGATTTTTGCCTACACGCCAGTTGAAGATCCGGCCATTTATTCGGATATCTGGCAGCCTTTCATTGATCACCTGGCTAAAGTTACCGGTAAAGATGTTCGCTTCTTCGCCGTGCAATCCAATTCTGCCCAGGTAGAAGCCATGCGCAGTGGGCGCCTGCACATCGCCGGCTTTTCTACTGGCCCAACGCCTTTTGCTGTCAATCTCGCCGGTGCGGTTCCCTTTGCGCTGATGGGCTCAGACACGGGTCAGTTTGGTTATTCATTGCAGGTTTACACGCATCGCGATTCTGACATTTATGAAATTGCAGACCTGAAAGGCAAGCGAGTCGCACACACATCGCCGACGTCCAACTCAGGTAACCAGGCACCCAGAGCGCTGTTTCCGGAAATGGGGATCGTACCGGGGGAAGACTATGAGATTTCCTTTTCGGGTAGCCACGATCAGTCCATGCTCGGTGTGGTCGCTCGCGACTACGATGCCGCTCCAGTAGCATCAGAAGTGGTAGAGCGTATGGCCGCTCGTGGGCTGTACGACACAGACGATGTGCGGCTGGTCTGGGAATCGGATCGTTTCCCAACAACGTCTTACAACTATGCGCACAACCTGCATCCTGATCTGGTCGAGAAAGTCCGCGAGGCTTTTTATACCTTTAAATTTGCTGGCACCGAGTTGGGTGAAGAGTTTGAAGGCGTCGAAACGTTCATTCCGATTAACTACAAGGACAACTGGCGCGTCATCCGCACTATTCAGGCGTCCAATGGCGTCCAGTACACCCCCGATAATCTTCAATAAGAAAACAGGAGCCTCCGACTACCAGTCAGAGGCTCTACCGGGAGTAAATCATATGTTAGAAATTACCAGCCTCGTAAAGCGATACGGTAATAACGACCCTGTACTCAAAGACCTTGATCTCGCTGTCGATGGTAGCAGTGTTGTTGCCATTGTCGGCGCGTCAGGTGCTGGGAAAAGTACTCTGTTGCGCTGCATCAACCGGTTGGTTGAGCCGACCTCGGGTTCGATCAAGCTGAACGGCCACGAGTTAGTCGATCTTCGCGGAACCGCATTGCGCCATTCTCGCAGGCGCATTGGTATGATTTTTCAGGGCTTCAACCTGATTGACCGCCTGACGGTCATGGAGAACGTGCTTGCCGGGCGTTTGGGTTATGTGTCGTTGTTCCAAGCGTTGACTCGCCGCTTTCCGCAGACTGACATTGACCGTGCTTTTAATCTGATGGAGCGTGTGGGTATCGCGCACTACGCCGATAAACGGGCCGACCAACTATCTGGTGGTGAGCGGCAGCGGGTTGCGGTGGTGCGTGCACTGATGCAAAAGCCTGAGATTTTGCTGGCTGATGAGCCTACGGCCTCGTTAGACCCTAAAACCTCTCAACAGATCATGAGCCTGTTACAAAGCCTCGCGAGTGAAATGTCACTGCCGGTGTTGATCAATATTCACAACGTGACCCAGGCGCGGATGTATACAGACCGCATTGTCGGTATGCGTCATGGACAAATGATTTTTGACGGCGAGCCCAAAGATTTCAATCAGGATGCTTTGGATGCCGTATACGGTGGTATCGAATCGCCGGAAGAAGATGGCGATGAGCCAGGAAAGCAGGCATCTCAGGCTCAGGAGGCTTCGGCATGACAGGTGTCAGAACCGCAGCCGACGGTCAGTCAGGCAGGGTCTGGAAAAAGCCCCCCTTCATTGCCAATCCTTGGGTTCGCTATGGCTTGATCGCAATAGCTCTTACGTATCTGTATTGGGCATTCTCAACCTTGCCTTTCGATTGGGAGCGGGTTTCCGAGGGGTTGCCGCGTGCCGCCAAAATTTTCGGTGGCGCCTTTCCTCCGAGTTTCGAGCGTGCAAGCCTGTTATGGACAGGATTCAAGGAAAGTTTCCAGATTGCCTTTCTGGCGACCCTAATGGGTGTTGGTCTGTCGCTGCCCATCGCGGTGATGGCCGCCAAAAATGTGGCGCCGTTGCCTGTTTATCTGTTGGGACGTGCCATCATTATTATATCCCGCAGTTTCCACCCCGTTATCGTGGCCATCCTCTTTGTCGCAGCCGTCGGGTTTGGCCCGCTGGCGGGCATTCTCACCCTGACCCTGTATTCCATCGGCTTTGTTGCCAAGTTGCTGGCTGAGGAAATCGAAGAGATTGACTGGGGCCAAGTCGAAGCCATGCGATCGGCAGGAGCCGGCTACTTTAAAGTGCTGATCTACGGAGTTTTCCCGCAGATCATGCCACGTCAAATAGGGCTATCTATGTACCAGCTAGACAGCAACCTCCGCGCTTCGGCGGTGGTCGGTATTGTAGGGGCAGGTGGTATCGGCAGCACGCTGATGAACGCATTCGGACGTTACGATTACGATTTCGCATTTGCCATTCTGCTGATGATTATTGGCATCATTTTGATCAGTGAAGGCTTCAGCGGATGGGTGAGGAAAAAAGTATGGTAGATCAC
>JBDNIR010000388.1:0-6357 GCA_041688195.1 Marinobacter sp. | reverse complement strand
GGAAAATTGCAGGAAATTGAGTTTAATAAACAGGCTGCTTAAACGCAGCTATTTGGACAACTGGGTTGCAAATCACCGCTATGCCTATGCCAAAAGTAAATTAATTGATAGAAAAAAGAGAGCTGAGCCTATAACATGGAAAGGTTTTCTGAACGATCGTGCGGCGAAATTAAGATTTCGGTTTCCTTTAAGAATTACTTTAAATTTGAGTTTTCTATGCCCAAGTACACCGAAACAAAAAAAGAGTTTGAGCAGCTCCAAGAAGTTTTACAAAATCCTATTATAGAGCTACAACTTGACAATCCACTGTTAACTATCTTTAAAACAAGAACGCTCATCAAGGCCAAAAAAAATTGTTGTATCGTTTCCAAACCGAGCAAAAGCCACCAAAAAATTTATAATATCATTACCTTACACCGAAGCATGGCGATGTTAAAAAAAATACGCCGACAGATTATCGATGAATACCCGTTATCAAATGGAAGCCTAATTGGTATCTACCCATCTATACAGTATCCGGCATGTGTTTATGAGCTACACACAAGCGCCGATTCTTACGTAACAGAAAACGTCCTTCCTTACGACGGTTCCATTTTAATAGCCATGATCAAATACTTGATCGGTAAGGTGCTCGGCGTCAACCCCTCAGTTGGCGGTTTAGGCCTCCTTTTGTACAGGGAGTAGCAATGTTTATTATTAAACAGTTGCTTAGCACTACAAAATTGCTTTTTGGGCAGTCTGCCGAGTGCTCAATTGCTTGTATTAGTACGAGCAGGCCAATATATTTAGTATTCGATCAAGAACTCGACTATCCGATATACGTCATACGGAAAATAAATAATACCCACACCCTTCATTCTTGCAATATCGACCACCAACTCTATCAATTTGCTGGCAACCTTGTGCCGGAGCCTGTTGGAATTTACGAGTATGCGGGTGAAAAATATGACGTTCAGCGCGGAGTAAAAGGCACCCCCTGGTTCCAGCTTAAATCGAGAATCCGAACGGCAGAAGCACAAAGACTCCTTGAGAAAAGAATGTGGGAAACATTGCGAAACTTCCAAATAGCGGTTTATCCGGCTGGAGCTAAAGAAGCTAACAACCTCCATCCGCATGAGGAATTGCAAAAAGCCTGCTCTGCTTATCGGAGCACTGGAGAAACTTTGAACGCTAGCCTTGAGAAAATTATTGGGGAGGCTATTGACGAGCTTTCAACAGAGCCAGACTCTCCTGCGATACCACAGCATGGAGATTTCTGCTTGAACAATCTGATCGTTGACACTGACCATATTACCGTGATTGATTTTGAAGATTTTTCCATAACAAGTATGCCCTTGTATGACCACTTTACCTTAGCTCTTTCGCTCCCTTCCTGCGGAGACGAGCCAGCTAACGCTGCAAAAGTGTTTAATCTTTTCGCTATTGTTGCCGCAGCTCAGATACTTGGAATTCCAGAAAATGTTATTCGATGGCACTTCCTTCACCACCTTCTACTGAGACTCGGACCGTGGAGTACTGGTGAAAAGCGCAAGCCTTATCGTGCTTGGCTAAAAGATGTACTGGGCTGTTTTCTCGCGGAGCACGTGAAGGGAAATCACGCCAAGCCACTGTTGTAAAAAGCGCCCTATATAGCCTCATCTAACTTCGGAATGATTTATGAAGAGCACTGACAATTCTGGTCAGCTCAAATCTTAAAGGGTGTTTAAATACGAATAACCCTAGTATCCAGATAAGGGGTAACAGTGCGAGTATCTGAAAAAATGTCAGAATAGAAGGCGTTTCCTCGAAAGGCCAAGCACGCTCAATTCCTCGAGCGGCAACCCAGCAGATTATTGTAACCATCAAACTTGGAAGAAGGCATATAAGATGCTTAAAGATAGGTAACCTTATACAAACTTTCGCAAAAAAAGCAGAAACGATGAGGTCGGCAATACCCGTTATTACAAAGGCATACGCAACACCCTGCATACCATTACTGTGATAGCCAAAAATAATTGATACTAAAAATATAAGGAACACAATAAGCTCTTTAGCAAACATTGAGCCTTCGTGACCCAGAGTTATGAGTGCTTGTGGGGCGAGAAAATGAGGGGCCCTAAGCATAGCCCACACAGCCACGATAGAGGCTATGGGCGCGGCCGAATCCCATTGGTCTCCGAACATTAACCTTATTGCTGGTAAGCTGGCAACACTCCCTACAGCCAAGGCCGGCCATAAAACTCCGGTAATAAGCTGCGACGCGTTAAGGTACGCTTTAGCGACGTCTTCACCATTATTCTTTATATCGGCTAGATACGGTGCCGCAACTGGATATATTCCAGACATTATCGTATCAGTTACGAAAACCATAAATCCAAGTCCACGGGAGAAAAGGCCGACTTCTGTTGGCGTTCCCATTTTTCCTATTACCATATCTGGCGTAGTGTGCTGTGCCTTCCGAATAACGTGCCCCAATGAAGTAAATATACCAATTTTGGCAATATCGCGCATATTGTTAAACCTCGGTGCGTACACACTCACTTCTCGACTTGCGTACAAAAACAATATAGCTTGAGCCACAACCGCTGCCAAATTACCAAAGGCCAAAGAATAGAAACTAAATCCCAAAAATATAAAAGAAATCGTAATTATAAGTTGTGTAATCGCTGCCAAAACATAAATATTTGAGATCAGTCCAAATTTATAGTTACGGCTTAAAATTGCATGAGGAATGCTAATGTAAGGAGCGATAAAGAAACTTAGAGAAAGCAGAATAAAAAGAGGCCCAAGCTCCTCGATCTCAAAAAAGTCAGCTAGTGGATAAGAGGCAGCTATTATCACCACGCCCATTAGCCAGGAAACGAGTAATGTCAACCCATAAGACGATCGTACCTTTTCATGCGTAAGTTCTTTCTCGCGAATGAGATATGCATTGGCCCCCAAAACTCTGAATTCTGCCATGATCATAACTAAAGAACTGGCAACGGCAAAAGTACCTATCTCTGAAGGCGACAACAACCGAGCAACGATCATTGTGCTGATAAGTCCAATAAGCATCAGCAGGTAACGCCCTAGAGACGAATAAATAACAGCACGTCTTACATTTGCCATTCCAAAGTCCCAAGTCGTGGTAAAAACTATTTTAAAACGCGCAACAAGTGGTTACCGGAGGCCCCGAGAAGGCTGCGGAAAAGGCGCAGCCAAGTATCCTCATAAAAAAATGAAAAACCCAACACTGAAATAAATTCTTTTCTAGCACGTTGATATTGAGCTTCAGCAAAATGATTTAAGCCCTCCCGGTAGTGGTAATCCGCATAGGCCTCACGAGAATAATGGGCAACAACAGCGTCTTTTGAGTCTAAGTCACAGTGCTTTTCGATTATCTGTAGTTTTGCGCGAAGCATAAGCTGGCCGTCACCTGACATGTTGTTGCTGTGAATTCGATACTTGATTAATGGGACACTGACCACTCGTGCACTGTAGACCTTGCATATTCGCAACCAAAGATCCCAGTTCTCGGCGGCTTTGAAATCGGTTGAGAAAACTCCAACCCGATTCAGAGATTCTGCGGTTACCACTACCGTACCACCCGTCATTCGATTCTTGACTAGTAACTGAGGATGAATATCTCCGGAAATAGTCTCATCTGCGGGCTCAATTCGTATGGTTCGCCCTTCTTCATCAATTATCTCTATACCGGAATAAACCAGACCTACTCCTGGCTCAAAAAGGGGCATTTGGCGCTCTAGTTTATCCTCTAGCCAAAGATCGTCACTGTCGAGAAAAGCAATATAATCCCCGCGAGCTGCCTTGATACCGTTGTTTCTCGCGATGATCTGTCCTTGATTGGCCTGGTCGATCACGTGGATCTGCTTCGGAAATCGGCTCTCATAATCTTTCAGTAAATCCAAGGAACCATCGTTTGAGCCATCGTTGATCAAAATGATCTCAATAGGCTCATAAGTTTGCGACAGAATACTTTGAATGGTTTCCGAAACAAGATGCGCGCGGTTATAGACCGGGACAATAACTGACACTAACTTCTTCATGATTTTCAGTTTCCCAATAGGCTAGGGGATTTTAACTTTCCGCTTTCTTGATCTGAGAAGCGCAGATAATAAATATTCGAAGCTATCGCAATATAAAGGATCAGCCAGTAGAGCATTTCAGATCTTGCACGATCGATAAAACTCGCCGCCACTAGAAAGCTTAGCAAAGCGCCTTCGAGCGCCAAAACTTTAAAATAAGCATCGTAGTTTTCAATATTTATCAAATGCTGTTTCGTGCTTCGAGATATCTTGAAGGTTGAAATAAGGAGTGCTATCAGAAAGAAAAATCCGAGCCAGCCAATCTCCGAAAGAATTTGAAACCAAGAAGAGTGAACTGCCTTCCCTATCTTGCGACCTTCAAAATAGTGCTCAGGAAGATAACTCGGACTCAGCTCAACAAACCCTTGAATACCGACACCTAGCGGATAATCTTGCAATATATCGAAGGTTGCCATCCAGAAATCTATCCTATGTGAGCCACTTTTCGCACCATCGTCGACTTCTTTAAGTGTTTCCATCCGCGACCAAAACGCTTCGTCCGCAACATAAACTGTGCCCCCCAAGGCAACCAAGATAATTAAAACGGCAGTTCCACGCTGTCCAGTACGCTGGTACCTCGAAAATATCATATAAAAAAGAAAGAAAAATGCTCCAACCACCACACCAAGAAATGCACCTCGGCTGTTGATCAAGACAATACCGTTGGCAATAAGCGCACCACAAAATATAGCTATAACCTTTATTTTTTTATTTCCCAACCAAGCCATGTACGTCAGAAGAATCAAAGCAGGCACCATGGCGGCAGCAGTCATATTTCCATCACCGCCAGTATCGACCATACCGATATCCTCAACACGTCCTTGACCATCGCGACCTACGGAATATGCGATATAACCAATATATGTAACACCTAAAATGTATGCCCACAGGCATGCATTCAAAGCTCTCTCGGAACTCACCAGCTTATATACTGTAAGTATAATAATTATGAGTTTTGCTAAATCGTATGTGAACGACTTATGAACTTCGGGAACAATCGCAAAGTTAATCATTAATCCATACAGCGTCAATATCGAAAACATCCATTTGAATACGGGCTGTTTCTTCCATGGAGCGTTTAGCGATAACTCTTTATAACGAATCAATAGCACAAACAACATAATCAAGGCTGCGATGAAAGAATATTGCAAGCCTGGAATACTAGCCGCCCACCAACTGTTATCTGGATTAACAAAATAAACAAGCTGGTAAACGAGTACCGATGAGACAGGCGCGATGAACAGTGCAGAAAAGATTCCCGCAGTAAACAAAAATAAAAAAATAAGCGCGAACTTGCTCATGCGTTATTCGATCCATGCGAGGGGAGAATAATGTAAAATTACTCAGTGCAAACCATAAGCTTCACGATACTGAGAGACCATAGATGGTGCACTAAATCGTTCATCAAATCGTTTTGTGGATGCACTACCGATTCCAGCTCTGAGAACAGAGTTGTGACACAGTGTTTCTATAGCGACTGAAAATGATGATGGCTCACCGGGCTCTGTCAGGATGCCGGTCACACCATCAGCAATGATTTCAGGGTTCCCACCTACTCGTGTCGCTACTGCGGGTATTCCTAGACTCATCGCCTCCAGTAAGGTCATCGATGTGCCTTCGGTGTGAGATGAAAGAAGGAATACATCCATAGCTGAAAGGTAGTGCACGGGGTTATTAATAAAACCCGTAAATACAGTTCGCTCACTAATTCCGTAATCATGGGCCAGCGATTTCAGTTTTTCTTTGTCTGGGCCATCCCCAACCATCAGTAAATAGCTTTCCGGTCTTTTTTCGGAGAACTCTTTAAAAGCTCTGAGCATCATGCTCTGATTTTTAACTGGATCGAGACGGGAAACTGTACCTACTACGAAGGCATCTTTGGGTATCCCCAAACTATCTCGTACCTTTTGCACTTCCAATTCGTTGCGATTCAGCGGGGAAATTCCGTTGTAAATCACCTGAATTTTTTTTCTTGGTATGAATTCGTACCTCACGAGAGCTTCTTTAGTTGCGCTTGAAATTGCCACAACAGCCGGCGTGAACATGGCCATTACAGGGTTAATGAACATTGCTTTATAACGATACCTGTCTGGATAAAAGCGACCGTGCTCAGTAAAGACTACCTTGGCCCGTATTCCTAGCGCTGCCAACCAGCCATAAACCCAGGGCGTATACTGGTGGCAATGCACAACATCAAACCGCCCTTCTCTCAAACGCTTTCGGATTCCAGCAATTAACGACCAGTCAAAACCCTGCTTTCGCGCTAATTTATGGACCGGGACACCTAACT
>JBDNIR010000008.1:0-2627 GCA_041688195.1 Marinobacter sp. | reverse complement strand
TCGTCTGCACGGCGACAAAAGGAATCTACCATGGTATTTGCAGCCTGGCTGAATACCGGTCCGAATGTCATCCGGGAAAGTGCGCCGGAAAACTCAAACTCGAGCCGCAATATTACCTTGCACGCATCATCCGCCAATGCTTGAAAATGCCATGTTCCCCGAAGGCTCTGAAAGGGCCCATCAACAAGCTTCATATTAATCGTCTGTGGAGCCATAAGCTGGTTCTGAGTCGTCAGTCGCTGACGGATGCCGCCCCGGGCAACCTCGAGCGACGCCGTAATTTCGGAATCATCCTGCTGATGAACCTTGGTGGAGGCGCACCACGGCAAAAACTCCGGGTAACGGGAAATATCATTTACCAATGCAAACATGCGCGCGGCGGAGTGCATCACTAATGCACTTTTATCAATCTGATGGGCCATAGAAGCCTGGGCGTCCTGTTCAAGAGCGAGGGAAATTCATTATCACACGCTATGATAAAGCAATTCATCTTCCGGCGCGGTATCACCACGATCACCCCCCTCTTCCATCCGGGGCGGCAACGGAGGTAAGTCCGGAACCAGGGGAACAGGGCCGGGCAGTTGTGGCAAATCCGGGACTACAGGTTCCATCAACGGCATCGGGAGAGGAACATCCATACCAGCGGGGTAGTCCGAGGAATCACCGTAAGCCTGATCGCACCAGAATGCAGTCTCATCGTTTTCGCACATAGCTCTGAAGGACGATACGCCATAGGATGCACCGATATAGACGATCACCAGTGGCAATATCAGTCGGAGTACCCAAAACCAGATCGCTGAAAGCGATACCGGCGTTTGCCCTACCAGCGAGAACGCTTTTACCCTTCCCAGTCGCCAACCTACAAACACTGCGATAGCGATACTGACCAAAGGAATCAACAAGCCGCTGGCCAACAATTCAACCCAGCGGAAGATGGTGCCACCCGCCAGTGTTACATCTGACCAGATATTGAAAGAGTAGAGAGTTCCCAGCCCCACAAGCCAGGCCAACACCCCAATCAGGAAAGCCGACCAGCCTCTGGGTGCACCTACCCACTCCTGGAACCAGCCGATAACGGGCTCCAGCAGAGCAAGTGTCGAGGTCCAGGCAACCAGCAAAATAGCAATAAACATGGCCGTCGCCACAAATTGCCCGAGAGGAGCATCCGACAGACTGCCTGGAAGCGCCAGGAACACCAACCCGAATCCTTGGCTCATCTCGTCGGCACCGCCCCGGAACACCAAAGCGTAGATCACCAACCCGCCTATGATCGCGATTAACGTATCCATCAGGACAACCGCGATCACAGAACGCTTAAGCGGTGAATCAGCGGGCATATAGGAGCCAAACACCACCCATACCCCCATGCCCAACCCTAACGTATAGAACGCGTGCGTCAGCGCCAGTTGCAGACTGTTCCAATTAAGCTGGTCCGACCGCAAGCCAAGCATATGATCAGCCGCCCGACTTAGCTCGCCATAAAGATATCCGTACACCAGCAATGCCAGCAGCAGCAACAAAAATGTTGGCATGATCACCCGAAAAGCACGCTCTAACCCATCGGTAACGCCCTGTATCGACACCACAATAACCAACATCAGGAACAATGCATGCCATGCCATGAAATCCCGGTACCCGGACGGGTCTTCCACCAGATCTGAAAGAATCGAACTGATCTCCGCATCTGACGCGCCAACAAAAAAACCCAGCGCACCAAAGAACACGTAGGCAAGACAAATACCACCAATGACAGCAGTAAACGACAACACCAGAAAACCGGAGATAATGCTGAGCCGTCCCGCCCACATCCAACAGCGGGACGCTTTGACAGAACGAATGAGACCATCAAGGGACAGCACCAGCCCATGGCGCGTACTTCGGCCCAGCGCAGTTTCCGTCAGCATCAACGGGAGCGTCACCAGTAGCAAGCAGGCAATGTACATCAGCACAAACCAGCCACCACCATTACCGCTGGCCAGATACGGAAACTTCCACAGGTTACTGAGGCCAACCGTGGCACCAGTTGCCGCCCAGAAAAACGTCGAGCGCCTGGTCCAGGAACCGATCACCGTATCGTAGGGAGTAGGCATCCAACATCCTGAGTTTTTAGATGATGACATTGTAGCCGAAAGGGACGAACGCGTTAATTAACCTGCATAGCCGATTTCGTGACCACGCTGGTAGTACTGCGCTACAATGCGCGGCTTTATAGTGGCCAACTTACGAATCCTTTGGGGATTCCGCAACTCCAGATCAGGCATCCATGAGTAAAAAGAAACCGGGCACGTCCAGCGGCACCATAGCCCTGAACAAAAAAGCCAAGCACGAATATCACATCGAAGAACGCTTTGAAGCGGGCGTGGTGTTGCTAGGCTGGGAAGTGAAATCCCTGCGCGCTGGCAAGGGCCAACTGACGGATGCCTATATACTGCTGAAAGACGGTGAGGCCTTTCTTCTGGGTGCGCATTTCATGCCCCTGACCACTGCTTCGACTCACGTCATCGCAGACCCCACCCGCACCCGTAAGTTGTTGCTTCACGCCCGGGAACTGGGACGGCTAATCGGCCAGGTGAACCAGACCGGCCATACCTGCATCCCGCTTGCGCTCTATTGGAAAAAGAACAAGG
>JBDNIR010000065.1:0-4802 GCA_041688195.1 Marinobacter sp. | reverse complement strand
AGAGGGTTTGTCCGCTTGAGCATCGGGGTGCGCGCGCTGGAATGCCGGATGCTCAAGAGCCAGGCGTTCAACCCTCGCTATTCTCGGGTAGCGGTTAAGGTCAATTGCGAAGCGCCGCGCTGCATAGACCTGGGGCAACAGGTAAACATCCGCCAGCCCAAGCGTGCCAAAACAAAAGTCCTGGTCATCAATGAGCGCCTCGACAGCATCGAAGCCGAGGCCGATCCAGTGCCTAATCCAATTATCGACTTCTGTCTCCGGGAGTTGCAACTGGCGCAACCGGTTCAGTACCGACACATTGTGCAACGGGTGAATGTCACACCCGATCAGCGCCGCCACGCCACGCTGCCTGGCACGCTCCAAAAGGTCCTTCGGTAACAGCGGCGTCTGCGGATAACACTCCTCCAGATACTCGATGATCGCCGGCGACTGAATCAGTACTTGAGCGTTTTCCACTCGCAGTGCCGGTACCCGTCCTTGTGGATTGAGGGCCCGGTATGCAGGCTTGAAGTGCTCGCCGCCATCACCAATCAGATTGACCGGTATGGAGCGGTAATCCAGCCCTTTCAACTCCAGCGCAATGCGCACGCGATAGGAAGAAGTGGAACGGTAGTAAGTGTAGAGATCCATCGTGCCTACCAGGTTTCAGGATAGCGTCTGTGCACCGTTTGGTTTCAGAGAACTTATTCATAATGCTTTTACTAATTATGTAACTTGAGTCCAGATAACGCGTGTGTCAAATGGCCGAAAAGTTTACCGACGTGCAAAAAATAGTCATTTCTTGACCATCGTTCGGGTTTAACTTAGCTTTTACAATTAAAGCACATGTGTTCTCACTAAAAGTAATTCCGAAGTCTCGCTGACCCTTAACGGAGTTGTTATGGCGGACCACCCCTCCTCAAGCTCCTCTCACCCAACCGGACAGTGTCCGATGAGTGGCTTCATGACAGCGCCAAATGGGTGCCCTGTCTCGCCTGAAGCAGCAGATTTCGACCCCTTCGAGAGCGCCTACCAGCTCGATCCTCCAGAAGCCCTTCGCTGGTCACGGGACCAGGAACCTGTGTTCTATAGCCCGAAACTGGGGTATTGGGTGGTGAGTCGCTATGCGGATGTAAAAGCGATATTCCGCAACAACCACGTGTTCTCGCCGGCCATCGCACTGGAAAAAATCACACCGGTATCACAAGAGGCGCAGGACACGCTCAAGCGCTACAATTACGCAATGAACCGCACGTTGGTTAATGAAGATGAACCCGCCCACATGGAGCGTCGGCGTGCGCTTATGGAATCGTTCACACTCGATGAACTAAAGCACCACGAGCCGATGCTCCAAAGTCTGACACAGGAATATCTGGACCGGATTATCGATAAAGGGGAAGCCGATCTCGTCGATGAGATGCTGTGGGAAATCCCCTTGACGGTTGCTTTGCATTTTTTGGGTATTCCCGAAGAAGACATGGACACCCTGCGCAAATATTCCATCGCCCATACGGTAAACACGTGGGGACGTCCGTCAAAAGAAGAGCAGGTCGCAGTCGCGGACGCGGTCGGAAAATTTTGGCAGTATGCCGGTAAGGTTCTGGAGAAAATGCGCCAGGACCCGTCAGGGCATGGATGGATGAAATACGCAATCCGGAAGCAGAAGGAACTGCCTGACGTCGTAACTGACTCCTATCTTCACTCCATGATGATGGCTGGCATTGTCGCTGCCCATGAAACGACAGCCCACGCCTCGGCCAACATGTTCCGGCTGCTTTTGGAAAACCGCGAAGTATGGCACGACATTTGTGACAACCCCGCCCTGATCCCCAATGCGGTGGAAGAATGCCTGCGCTATTCGGGCTCGGTTGCAGCCTGGCGACGCATCGCCACTGCCGATGCCCGCATTGGCGATACGGAGATTCCGAAAGGCTCCAAGCTGCTAATTATCAGCGCATCGGCTAACCACGACGATCGCCACTTCGAGAATCCCGACGATCTGGACATCTATCGGGACAACACCACAGACCACCTGACGTTTGGCTATGGCGCCCACCAATGCATGGGCAAGAATCTGGCGCGGATGGAAATGCGAATCTTCCTCGAGGCGTTTACCCGTCGCCTGCCACAACTCGAACTGGTCTCGGACCAGACCTTCACATTCGTGCCCAATACTTCGTTCCGTGGCCCGAAACATCTATGGGTTCGCTGGGATCAACTCCAGAACCCTGAGCGGCGCGATCCGGATATACTCGAGCGCGTTCACACATTCACCATTGGTGCACCGACACCAAACGATGCGGCACGTCCGGTCCGGGTAGCCGATGTGGCGGTCGAGGCCGAGGGCGTGGTCCGGTTAGTGCTGGAAGATCCGCGCGGCCGTAAGCTGCCGCGATGGAGTCCGGGTGCTCATATCGATGTCGTGGCCGGTGATTTTGCGCGTAAATATTCTTTGTGTGGCGATCCTGAAGACCCTTACCGTTTGCAGGTTTCAGTTCTGAATGAAGTCGCCGGACGCGGTGGTTCCGCCTTCATTCACGAGACCGTCAAAGCAGGCTCGCTGATTAAAATTCGAGGCCTGAAGAATCACTTTCGTCTGGATGAAACGGCAGGCTCCTATCTACTGATCGCCGGTGGAATCGGCATCACACCGATCATTGCAATGGCTGACCGCCTCAAGCACTTAGGCAAAGACTACGTTATTCATTACTGCGGCAGGGCCAGGGAAACCATGGCGTTGTTGAGCCGCCTGGAGCGGGACCACGGCGATCGTTTGCATATATACCCTGCCAGCGAGAATCGACGGCTATCGCTATCCACCGTGGTTGGTAAAGGTAACGCAGCGCAGATCTACGCTTGTGGTCCGGAGCGGTTACTGAACGCGCTCGAAGACGTTACATCCGATCACCCGGAGACACTTCACATCGAACACTTTACCGCCACCGGCGCGGTTCTGGACCCTAACCGGGAAATCGGTTTCGACGTGGTGCTGACAGATTCCGAGCTGACGGTTCACGTCGCTCCGGATCAAACTGTGCTTCAGGCCCTGCGGGCGGTCGGCGCTGATATTCCCAGTGACTGCGAGGAAGGGCTCTGTGGCACCTGTGAGGTAGCAGTGGCCGCAGGCGATATTGATCACCGGGACAAAGTATTGACCACGTCGGAACGGGCAGAGAACCGCCGAATGATGACGTGTTGCTCCCGAGCCAGCGGAGGAAAGATTTTTCTGGCTATTTGACAAGCAAAATAATAAGGAGAATAACTCGTGAAGAATGTACTCAAGATCTCAGCCCTTGCCAGTGCCTCATTGCTTTTGGCGGCCCCGTCATCGGCACAGACTACCCTTAAACTCAGCCACTTTCTGCCCTCCGTACACGGTATCCATACGGATTTTATCGTGCCGTGGACGAAGCAGGTTACCGAATGTACCGGTGGAGAAGTACAGTTTGAGATCTTCCCAGGCGGCACCCAGCTGGGCAACGTCGCCAAACAGCAGGAACAGGCGCTCGCGGGCGTTGTTGATATTGCGCACGGGCTGCATGGCATTCCACGGGGCCGATTCCCGCGCACATCCTTAATAGAACTTCCCTTTCTGACTCGCGATGCCGGTGATGCCAGCGAAACATTATGGGAGCTTTATCCTGAGTACCTGGCACCGGAATATAAGGGCCTCAAGGTACTCGCGCTCCACGCGCACAATGGCGGCCTTATTCACACCTCTGAAAAGAAAGTGGAAACGATGGAAGATATGGCAGGGCTTCGTCTGCGAACCCCCAGCCCGGCCATTTCCGATGCGCTGACGGCCTTGGGTGCAACGCCCCAGGGGCTGCCGCCCGGTGCGGTCTACGAGAATATTCAGAAGCACGTTATTGATGGCACGGTCTTTCCCTGGGACCCGGTGAAATCCTTTGGACTGAACGAAGTGCTGAAATATCATCTGGATGCCGGCTTCTATACGGTGCCGTTCTTTTTTGTGATGAACCAGCGTAAATACGATTCGTTGCCCGCCAATGTACAGACCTGTATAGATGAGGCCTCGGGTGCTTCGCTGGTTGCCAAGTTCGGTGACTGGTGGGACAAGTGGGATGCGGCTGGCCGCAAGGAAGCCGTGGAAGCGAATCACGTCATCACTGAACTGACCGACGCTGAGCGCAAGCGTTGGCGCGAAACGTTGCAACCCACCACTGATGCCTACATCGAACGAACCACTGAGCAAGGCGTTGACAATGCCCGTGAAATCTATGAGCGCATGGCTGAATTGCTCACTGAGAAACGACAATAAGACCACCCCGGCGTTGGCAATAGCTTTATGAAATATGTACTCCAGGCACTGCGTGCGCTGGTCATCTTATCGGCTGGAACTGGCGTGGCCGCCTATGCCGCCGCTGCGTTGTTCACTGTGGGAGACGTCATCGGCCGCCAAATTGGCATGCCAATTCCCGGCGTGATTGATCTTGTTCAATTGTGCGTTTTGGGTGGTGCCTGGCTTGTCATCCCCTACGCGTTTTTAACGGGCGCCCACGTTGGCGTCGACCTTTTGGTCGAGTCCTTTCCCCGGGCGCTCGAAACGCTGCTCCGGACCATGGCAGGGCTTGCCGCGATCGCGCTGCTCACAATGATGTTTAACTATTGCTACGACACCTTCCAGCAAAAACTGATGTTCGGCGACCGCTCCCAGCAGCTGGGTATCCCGATCTTCTACTTCTGGATTCCGCTGCTGTACGGCGTTGCACTGTCCATCGTCGCCGCTGCGTTGGCCATCATTCCGACACCCCGGCAGGAGACACCGGAATGACACCAGCCATCATGGGCTTTATCGGTTT
>JBDNIR010000387.1:0-3412 GCA_041688195.1 Marinobacter sp. | reverse complement strand
CCCACTTACTTCGCCCCTGGCATAAGCCGACAAGCGCCGGAAACCGCCAAGGGTGACAAAATTATCGACGCCGGCCCGGCCCCGGGTCACCACATCGGCGTATGCTTGGCCCAGAATCACAAAATCCCGCCAGCTTGCCGTGCCCACCGCCATGAACGTGGTACGGTCGAAATCGCTGTCGGAGCCCATATTCGGGCGTTCAAACCGACCTTTGAGGCCGAAAAAAGCACCCTTGTCTGGTAAAAACGGATCATTAAGGGAATCGTGCACATACCTCAGGTTCCAGCCGCCAAGATCCAGGCGATCTTCGTCGATGTTGGCCTGCCCCAACTGCTCATCAACCGTGGAATAACCCCGTTGCGCGCCACCACGTATTTCTCCGTTGGTGCCCAGCTCCATCCCGAACGAAAGATCGACCTGGCGCTGAGTTACGTCGACCTCGGCGATTCGCTCGCCCGCATCATCAAAGACACTGAAGGTGTCGCGCTGATATTCGATACCCGATAGCATAAATCGCCGGTAGCCATAATCCAGCGGCTGGAACCACTCAGATCGCACTCGTGGCTCGGTGCCTAACTGCAGACCTGTAGTCCATTCTCCCCCCAGTGCGTTCAGCTCCGTCACTTGAAGAGCGGCGGCCACATTGAAACGGGTATCACTGTTAAAGTTGTCCTCATAGCCAAGGCCAAAACTGAGGTAGTTCGGACCCCAGCTCTTCTCTTCCACCTGGACGTCGAGAATAGTGCCATTTTCCGAAGGCGTCAGGCTGTATGTAACGGTTTCGTAGTAGCCCAGGCCGTAAATTCGCTTAAGGTCTGACTCAAGCCGGGGCACATCCAGAGGCTCATTGCTCTGCTGCCGGATGCGCGACCTCAGAAACCGTGAGGACAGTTTCGAATCCATATTTACACGCACCGCCACAATATCGCCGGCACTGAACTGGCGCTGACTACGCTTTTCTTTGTAGGCCTCCCATTGCAGTTCATCAATCTGTAATAAGCGGAGTTCGCCTGCTTTGTTGCGAGCTGCCGTAGCACCCACTTCTATAATCAGAGGGGCCTGAAAAAAATCCGCAGAGCCCAGTTCTTCAAGGTCCGGCCGGATAAGAACATCGTCATCGGTGAGCCGTTCAAGTTGGGTGTCCACATTTGCCCGAGTAACCAGTGTGGTCAACTGACCGACGACGTTGAATGCTTCGGTTAATCCTTCACCCTCGCTAAGCGAATCGCTGATATCGACGGCTATGACAATATCCGCGCCCATATCCTGGGCCACGCTGATGGGTATGTTATTCGCCACGCCACCATCTACCAGCAGCATACCGTCCCGCTCCAAAGGTGCGTAAACCCCGGGAATGCTCATGCTGGCGCGAATCGCTTCGGACAGGCTGCCATCACTGATCACTACCTCATCACCGGTTTCAAGATTTGTCGCGACCGCGCGGAACGGGATGGGTAGCTGGTCAAAATCCCGCACCAGTGCGGCTTCGCCGGTCAGCTCGTTGAGGATAAAACCGAGATTCTGGCCACTGATGAGGCCGCGGCCAAGATGGATTCCGTCAAGCCGTATACCAAGCCCCGGATCAATCGGATAACGCCAATCTTCGCTTTTCCTGCGTACCGGCTTAAATTCACGGCCGGTGCTATCCCGGAAGCTATCAAGCCAGTTCATATCCAGCATGCGTTGCTCGATCTCATCCACTGGCATGCCCAGTGAATACATAGCCCCCACCGCCGCGCCAGCACTGGTACCCACCACTATATCCACCGGCACATGGATTTCCTCCAGCACTCTGAGCACTCCAACGTGGGCTATACCTTTCGCGCCCCCACCACTGAGCACAAGGGCCACCCTGGGTCGCGATTCCGTGGAGTCGACTGTTGCCTGGGCAAGAGTAAAAGAGGCATGGCCGCTGACAGACACTATCAGGGCAAACAGAGCAGCACGCATCAGCATGGTCACGCTGGTATTCTCCAGGCCGGGCAATCCGGCCGCCCGTCCTGAGGTGTCAGTGCTCTTTCTGGTTCTCGTTCTGCAATGACAGGTGTAAGACGTCAGGTACAACGGGCGACGGCAGATCTCGCTTAACACCCAGTTCAGAACCCGGCGGCGCCAGAGTCCAGTCATCCAGATGCTGGAACATCGGCGGCTCAACCTCTTTGTGCGCCATCAGCGTGACACCGACCGGATCAAGAGATAACCCCGAACCCGCCAGAATGTCATCCACCTTATCACCGGCAACCTGAAGCCTGTCGCCGGGTTCCCGGACCGGTACCTGGGCGGCATCGTCAACGGGCTTTGCACCGGCCATGGGTTGAACGTAAGCCACCATACCGTGCTTGTGCAGGACCGCTCTGTATTTCTGTGCCTGTGGCTCATCCAGTTTGTTTCGGATAACAACGGGTTGGCCGCTGAACATGCGGTCAACCTGCTCCAGAGATGCCTTGAACAGTGAGCGTGCGTTAGTCCGGGCGGACTCCATATCCGTGTCCGGCGTGCACTCACCTTTAAAAACCAGTTGAAACATGGTATTCCCCTCTCAGCTCCTGCGCTTGATGTTCATCATAGTTGATCCGCCTCCCGACAGAAACGTCAACGCCTAAAGACCCGGGCGGCCTGAATCTGCAAACAATTGAAAAATAACGACCGTAACCAGCGCGTAAATCCGTGGACTCTGTAATAATCGCCGATAACATATTTTTAATTTGCGTTACGCTTTCATACACTCAGAGTATCCAGCCACAATGAACATCAGACTATTCGTGACCCTGGCCACTCTTCTGTCCACTCTGGTAGCCCATTCTGCCCGAGCCGAAAATATCGACGTGGTCATGAATGACGTGTTTCCGCAGCGACAGCCAACTTACATCGGGTTTGATAGCGTTGAGCGCAGCGACATACCCACAGCGTCCAGAGTTGACCGCAAGTATCTTATTGTCGACTTCCGGTTCCAGAGCATGCCCCCCCAAGAGCAGCTGCAGGCTAGCGTTCACGAGATCTGCACGGCGCTTCTGCGTGACCGTGCGCTGATACAGTCACTCTCCGACAGCGGCTATGACATGGTAGCTGTTGCGTTCGACAAATCGTCACAGTACGACTGCCTCTGATATCGGCCTTATACCAGACCCGGTGCCCGTCCAAGCAACAGTGGAAACGCTTCTAGCGTCCGGTTTACCGCATCCAGATTAAAGGCATCCACGTCAGCTAGCAGCTTTTCACCATACTGACTGACCAGCTGTGAGCGATAACGCTGCCCCCACTGCACCAACCTGCTGGCAAAATCCCGCATCTGCTCCGGGTCTCCACTTTCCCTGACCGCTTTCCACTCATCACCAAAGTCCCGGGAAAGCTGATCGTGGAGCCAGCCCCGTTCCTGCATATCCAGCGTTTCAATCATCGGCCGCTCGGCAGT
>JBDNIR010000386.1:0-2324 GCA_041688195.1 Marinobacter sp. | reverse complement strand
GGTTCCACCCACCAATTCGGCATCTTTCTGTTTGGCGACCGGCACCGGTTCGCCGCTGATCATGGACTCATCGACGTAGGACTGGCCCTCTTCCACCACGCCATCAACAGGAACGCGCTCACCAGGACGCACCTGGATACGGTCGCCAGGTACCACCGCCTCGATCGGCACCTCGACAGCCTCCCCTTCCCGAATGACCCGGGCGGTCTTGGCCTGTAGCTGCAAAAGCTTTTTGATCGCTTCGGATGTACGGCCTTTGGCGATGTGCTCGAAGTAGCGCCCCAGCAGAATGAGCGTCACGATAACCGCCGCTGCCTCAAAATAACTCTCGGCGGTGCCGGCAGGAAAAAACCTGGGCACGAGCAAGGCCGCGACGGAGTAGAAATAGGCAGCACTGGAGCCAATCATCACCAGGCTGTTCATACCAGGATTCCCATGCCGGAGTTCAGCGTAGCCGGATCGGAAAAACCGCGACCCCGCGTAAAACATCACCGGCGTGGTCAGCAGCCATTCGATAGCCATCCAGCCTTGATGAGGCAACAGGCTGGTGTATAAAGACTCCAGGGCGGGAATCATCTTTCCCATGGCGATCAGAACCACCGGGATGGTCAGTGCCGCGGCAAACATCACCTTGCTTCGAAGATTGATGCCCTCTTTGTCCTCTTCCGCGGCCTGAGTGCTGGTATCAGGCTCTTGTGGCTCATAACCGGTGTCCCGGATGGCCTGGTGGATTCGCGCCAGGGACAGGCTATCAGGCAGGAATTCCACAAAGGCTTTCTCGGTGGTCAGATTGACACTGGCCCTGATCACACCAGGCTGCTTGTTCAGTGCCCGCTCAATGCGACCTACGCACGAAGCGCAGGACATTCCTTCAATACCAATTGCTATTTTTTGCATTCTGACCTTGCTCCTCCGCGCAACCAATCCAGCGCATTGTTGATCAATTCATCCCGACGATAAACGGGCGCATTACCTTTCCTTGGCAATGGCCTCGACGATCGGGCAACCGTCCATCGGCCCCTCCCCTGAACATTCCTCCAAAGTTTTCGACAGAACCGCCTCGATACGGGAGAGACTCTGGATCTGGTGCCGGATTTTTCCCAGTTGCTCTGTAGCGATGCGCTTGGCTTCCGCGCGATCGCCATTGGCGTCCTGGAGCATCAGGAGTTCACGAATCTCGTCAAGAGTGAAGCCCCATTGTTTGGCATGGATGATGAACTGCAGCCTGGCAATCGCATCCTCGGGGTAACGGCGATAATTGGATTGAGTTCGCGCAGGCTCCGGCATGAGGCTTTCCCGCTCATAGAAGCGAATCGCATGACTGGCCACGCCGCTTTTCTCAGAGAGTTCACCGATATTGAACGTTTTCATTCACACACCTCAGGCGTAGTCATTGATAGGCAGTTTCAACCATAACCTTGAAGTAGACTTTAAGGTCAAGAGATTTTCTATCGATTGCACGCGTTGAACAGGTATTTCAGAATCGGCTGGAGCGTTATCTTTCTGGACGTCCGAATCGGTCCCCATACTCCCGGGCGGCCCCAGTGAGGTGTTATAGAAGTAGTCGTGCCATTGAAATAATAAAGTGCTAGGATCTGGTGAACTAAAAGACTTGCTGTGTGCCACAGCCACGTAACTCGACTGTTTGGTGCTTGAAATCAAAACGACCGCAACGAACCGACAAATCCTTTCCGTGCTCCTGTCGCTGCTTCTGGTGATGAGCGGGCCGGCGCTGGCTATCTCTAAAATGGCGAGCGGTCAGGCGGGCGCAGTAATGACAGACTGTGGTTCCATGATGATGGATCAGGTTGAAAGCGCCAGTTCTCCATCCAACGCTGGAAGCGATTGTGTCACAGCTCCTGATATGGCCTGCCCGAGTACCAGCGGACTAAGCAATTGCGGCGTCAGCGTCGGGCTTTTGCTGGCAGGCCCCACAGGTTTGATTGACACCGGCTCCCAACCGGTGTTGGGTGCCCGCGCGGCTATCTACCAGGATCCGTTCCTGGCTTCCATTACGCCTCCTCCGCAACATCACTCCTGAGTTTTAACCCGGATTTTCGCCCATCGCGGCAAATTCATTAACGTTAATTCTTGCAACAAAGCCCCGTGCTTTCTTTCATCCGTGACGGGTCTTTAAATGGAGTGAATCAAATGCGCAATTCAAATCTCAAGCTTACGATCATAGCCGTCGCTCTAGCAGGCAGCGTCGCCCTCTTCTCGGTCTTTGCCCATGCCGAAGGCAACGGCATGATGGCCTCCGACTCTGAGCACAATGGAATGATGTCCTCGGAGGGCAAGCATGGAATGGGCGGCATGATGCCGAT
>JBDNIR010000385.1:0-3424 GCA_041688195.1 Marinobacter sp. | reverse complement strand
GCGGAGTTGGCGGCTTAGTCCAACAGACATTTAAAGGTCATGCTGCGCACGACCATTAAATGCTTAGGTGTTAGCTGGATTGGTGTGGTTCTTTTTTGGTGGTTCTGCGGCAGTGGCCTTGGCCCTAGGTTCGTAGCAAAACCGCTAATTTTCAGTTACGCCAAGGCCGTCTGAGTCCGTAGTTAGTTTGGCCGCTCAATTGTTCACTGGCGTTGTCATAAAATTCGGTGTTCGCCGTGCGGGGCCTTTCAGGGAAAATTGGTTCTGCGCCTGCTACTCTGAAGTTTAGGTTCGTTCGCCGCATCGGTTGAAGTGTTTTTGATACTGTGAATCTTGGCATAAGGGCGGCAGCGGAATAGGCTATCATTTTGAGTGCCAGGAGCTGGGCTATCAGTTACACCCAGCTAACAAATCATTCAAGTTCGTTCCCGGCCTGAAGGCCGTCCACCGGACGTCCCTGACGGGCCGCCGCTTAATTCAGCGTTAGGAATGTCTATGTGGGTCTCAAGTAAAATTCGTTCTGATTCTCATACGTTAATACCCGCTGCTTTTCGTTTGTTCCAGCAAGCGGATTCAAATATTCAGATCCGTGAAGTACGCGAGCGCGATCTAGTTCTATCTGTGCGGTCGCTTAACGAGCATGGTTCGGAATTTGAGCAACTCCATGATTGCCATCGTGTTATCAATGCAATGCTTATCGCTCTGAATGTTGGGTCTCTCGGGACATTTACGCTTGATGAAGACCCGTGGGCTCACCCGATTCTAACCATTGGTGATGACTTGGAAGGCAAAAACTCTCGCAAAGCCGCGCTCATCGTAAAACCAGAGACAGCCTATCCAGATCGTCAACAGCTCACTGATCGTGATGTCGAGAATTCTGCTTTGGTATTTGGCATCGTGGCACGCGAGCAAACACCCGTCCTAAACGGGGAATACCTGAGGGGCCTTCTGCTAATGCGCTTGAATGTCCTAGAGTTAAATTTTCGCAGGGAATCATTTCTTTGCTTTTACCGTGCTCTGGAGCACTTTGCAGCAAATCGTATTCTCAAGGTTCGTAAACTCTCCAATGAACTTCGTGACTTGCAGCGAGCAATGCGGACTTTGACCAACAATGAAGAGCTAATAGAAGAGTTGCGGTCTGTCTATCGAATTCGATCAAGCCAAGTGGCACACTCACAGATCGACCAAGTCGAGATATCACAGGATGATCTTCTGAAAACTAAAGTCTTCCTCGACTTTGTCATGCATAGAAGATTCAAGGCCGAAGCCGATACTGAAATGCTGGCTCGTCGCGAGGCGGCAGCACGGGGTGTTTGAAATTCCTAACCATCACAGTCACAGCGACGGCTACTACATTGCGGCTTCGCCTCCATTCCGCAGCCGCGCGTGCTGCCGGCGTTAGAATTTTTGGGCACACAAGGAGAACTTAATGTCTACTCGTTCAGTTAATAAAGGATTTAGGGATTTTCATCGTGCCTTGATTCCACGATCATACGAGTCGGGAAAAGCGTCCTCGCATAAATCGTCTATTACGAGCAGGCTGCAGTTGTATTTTGATCTAAAACAACTATTTTATTCCGGGTCTGCAAATAACGGGACTAGCATATCGGGTCATAGCGATGTTGACTTATTTTCATCAATTCCGACAGAAAAGCTCAAGAAGAATTCTTCAGTGTCGTTGAGAGAAGTTAAGGAATGCCTTCAGGGACGATACCCAAACACAATAGTTTATGTGGACTCACCCGCTGTGGTCGTAAACTTTGGGGCAGGATCTTGGGATAAAGCTGAAGTGATTCCGGCAGATTGTTTATACAAATCAAACGAAAATAAAAATGTTTATCACATTCCCGATGGTAACAATGGTTGGATTGAGTCAAGCCCTAGCACTCATAACTCCTATGTAGCGAATGAGAACAGCCGACTCGGAAAGAGCCTTAAACCGCTAATAAGGTTTGTGAAGGCGTGGAAGTACTATAATAACGTCCCAGTTTCTTCTTTTTATCTTGAGTTAAGGATTACCAAGCTAATGGAAGCCGAGTCGGCTATAGTCTATGAAATCGATGTTAATTCTATCATAAAGAAATTGTTTGACTGTGATTTGGCGCCAATTCGTGACCCTAAAGGTATATCAGGAACGATACAACCGTGTAGCAGCGCGGCTAATAAGCAGACAGCTTTGTCTAAGCTCCGAAGCGCCAAAGTTCGTGCCCAAAAAGCTCGAGATGCTGAAAACTCTGGAAATCTAAAAGAAGCATTTGAGTGGTGGGATAAAGTTTTTTCCGGAAAATTCCCGAGTTATTATTACTATGAATGAAGAAGATCAGCGCATCGACGAAGTTGATAAGTATTATCGGCCAATCCAAAGATTAAGCATTTTGTCGAATGCTTTATTTTATGTTGGCGTTTTTTTGTCTATTGCCATCCCTATTTTAGGTGAAGATCAATCATTTTTGTCATCGATTGTTCCGGTAGCATTTTTTGTGGTTGTATTTTGCCATGCGGTTATAGTCAGCTCGAACGCATATTATTTTATTCCATTTGCCGAGCGTCAAAGAAGAAAGCAGTTATTGTCAAACTCTTTCGGAATACCGTTAACTATCGAGGAAACCAATAAGTACTACAATAACAAATTAGACCCAAACATTTTAAAGCTTGGTGTAAATTTAATGGAAAATGCTTTTTTTGGTAAGCATGTATGTGAACGAATGCTTGTTAAAGAGAGATCAAAGATTTTCCTCTACGCGGTCGCTTGGTTGTTTGTCACAATTTATAGAGGGAGTGATTTGGGCTTAATATTGGCGCTTTCTCATTTACTGTTCGCAAGTGAGATTTTATTTGGCTGGATTAAGTTGGAGATTCTCCGAGTAAGGAATGAACGAGTTTATGAATCGCTTTATTCGCTCTATCTTGGCCAACCTCAAACGCCTGTGCCGTTGGTAGAAGCAGGTGTGTTGGATGCATTCGCCGAATATGAGGCAGCTAAAGCCAGTGCGGCAATAAAGCTCTCTACCACTATTTTCAACAAGATGAACCAAGAGCTCACTCAGCAATGGGAAAGAGTTAGAGTAAACCTTAAAGTCTAAAAATTCTAACAATCGCAGGCACGGCGACGCCCATTACATTGCGCCTCCGGCTCCATTCCATGGGCGCGCATGCTGCGGGCGTTATAGCCTAAAAATGAGTATGTAATGAAACCTGATTTTTCTGAATTTTCGTATGGATATGCAGTGACAGAAGAGTTGGCGTCTTCTCTTAAGGCTCGATTGGTTGGTGCACCAATATTCCCTTCGCTTTACGAAGAGGGGAAGCCAGGTGGAGGATATGATCTAAAGCTACCAATATCAGGGACCGCTTTTTTTCTTCAATTCAAACTAAGTGATTATTTAGAGAGAAAAAATGCCAAAGAGCATCGTGATGGCGTGAT
>JBDNIR010000384.1:0-15686 GCA_041688195.1 Marinobacter sp. | reverse complement strand
GTCGCGCTTGTTATAAATATTTTCTTGAAGCATCATTCCTTTTAGCTTCGACCAGTGCTCATCACTGAGCATGAATCGGGGCATGGCAAACTCGTTTTATGGGTGGTGTAGGAACCTTAATATTACGAGTTTGCCTTTTTTATTCAATGCCTTATGCGAAAACGTCAACAGCCCCTAGTTATGCGGCTATGATGAAAGGTAATATTGCGGATGGTTTAACGCTTAATATGCTAAAACCGGCAGCGAAGTTTTTGGGCTGTTTCTTTGAGTAAATTCTTAAAGCTGGAGTTTTTTTCGAAACCGATTGATTCAACGCTGCCTGAGAGTGTAATTGCTCCGAGCAAGCAATCTTGGCTGTCGAAAATCGGTACAGCTATAGCCGCTACGCCAGGGATACGCTCACCGAAAGAAGTCTGGATGCCACCATTTTTATCTGATCTTTTCAATACCTTAGCTGCAGCGCTGCTATCGAGTTTGAGCCGAGATCCTTCTTCCACGTAATGTCTAAGCTCACCATTGCCTATTTCTCGCAGAAGGCAAATTCGCTCATTTCCATCGCGGATATAAAACGAAACGGTTTCACCGGTTTTATCTCGAAGTGTCTTGAGGTGGGGGCGAATGACTGATTCGAGATCGTTGCTTGTCGGAGACGTAGTGGAAAATCTGAATAGTGCAGTGCCTGGACGATAAAGCCGATCTGCTCCACGGGTCACATAGCCAAATCGTTCAAGCGAACCCAGAATCCGTAGGATGGTGCTCTTGTAAAACGTTGTTTTATCAGCTAATTGGGCGAGAGTCCAAGCATCTTTATCGTTTCTGAAAGTGTTCAGCAGCGTCAAGGCTCGTTCTACTGATTCAACTCGGTTTTCAGCCATTAGTGGTATCTCGTTGCATGAATCACAATATAAACGTCGTGACGGGCCGTTGCAAAAGCTGCTTAGATGAGGGTATTCTCCTAGACAGAATACATTCTGTTTAGGAGAATACCAATGCAGCCACTTTCTGGATACCGCGTTCTCGATTTGACGAACGTTCTGGCCGGTCCATTTTGCTGTCACCAACTTGCCTATCTTGGTGCTGAAGTAATTAAAGTGGAGAATCCAAAGGGCGGTGACTTGGCAAGACAGCTAGGAGCAGATCCGGCTTTGAACGAGGCGTTCATGGGAGCTTCGTTTCTGGCGCAAAATGCAGGTAAGAAATCAGTTGTGCTGAACCTGAAGGATTCTGGTGACAGAAAGCGTTTTCTGGAATTAGCGAAGACGGCGGATGTCATCGTTGAAAATTTCAGGCCCGGGGTTATGGCACGGCTATCTCTGGATTTTGAGGTTATCAAATCAGTAAATCCAGAAATCGTATACTGTGCAATATCCGGTTTTGGCCAAGATGGCCCTTTGGCGAATTACCCTGCTTATGATCAGATCATTCAGGGGATGGCGGGGGTCATGAGCATCACTGGAGACCCGGACACGGCACCATACCGAGTCGGTTATCCCTTGGCTGATACTGTCGGTGGCTTGACTGGGGCGATGGCAATCAACGCTGCTCTTGCGTGTAGCGAGCGAAAGGCAACTTTCATTGACGTTGCCATGCTTGATTCTGTTCTCGCAACGATGGGCTGGGCAGTATCCAATCTGCTGGTTGCGGGAAAGCCCCCGGCACCTATCGGAAATAACAATGTCACTGCAAGCCCTTCAGGAACATTTCGTACTAAGGATGGATTGATCAATATTGCTGCCAATAAACAAGAGCAGTTTGAGCAACTTTGCTTACTGTTACAGCGTCCCGGATGGCTGGACGATCCTAGGTTTAGAAATAGACATTCACGGCTGGCGAATCGCGAGGTTCTGAGTCATTTGATTGAGTCTCTGCTAAAGGAGCAAACCACTGAGTTTTGGTGGCATTCCCTGACTGATAAGGGCGTACCGGCTGGACCGGTCTTTAGCGTGAAAGAAATGTTGAATCATCCACAGGTTAAATCGAGAGGATTGATTGAGGAGTTTGATTCAGAATGTATAGGTCGACCACTGAACATTGTTAGTGGCGGCTATAGATTTAATGGGTTGCCTCCGAGAGTTGGCTCACCCCCTCCAACACTAGGCGCTGATAACGACTCCATTTTACCAGTTGCGAGCCAGGAGGAGAGGGCCGATGAATGATTCACTACAGAATTCCGAAGCGCAAAATCAGGCCGCAAACTGGTGGCGTACTGAAATTATCGACATGGAGCCCAACAAGATAAATTTCCGGGGTTACCCAATCGAACAACTGATAGGCCAGATATCTTTCGTGGACATGATCTGGTTTATGCTGACTGGAGCTATGCCAAGTAAGGGAGAGGCTCGCCTCATTGAGGCAGCGTTGGTTGCAGGCGTCGACCATGGTCCCCAGGCCCCCAGTATTGCTATCGCGCGAATGGCGATTACGTGTGGTGGCTCTTTGAATAATGCTTTGGCTTCGGCTGTAAACGTACTTGACGATGTTCATGGTGGAGCTGGAGAGCAAGCCATGATGTTGTTTCAGGATATTCGGTGGAAAGTTGAACAGGGTTTACCTGTGTCCGAGGCAACCCGAGAGGGGTTGGATAAGTGGCGTCGTGAAAAAGGAGAGATCGTCCCGGGATTTGGGCATCGCTTTCACACGACGGACCCTAGAACTCCAAGATTAATTGAATTGGTACGTGAAGCTGCAGACAACGGGGACGTGTCTGGAAGAATAGCTGACATTGGCGCAGAAATTGAGAAGCAGCTTGGTGAGTCTAAATCCCGCAATATCCCCTTGAATATAGATGGTGCTACAGCGGTAATCTTTTCCGAACTACGTTTACCTGCGCCACTTGGTAGGGGGCTATTCTGTTTGTCACGAAGCGTCGGCATTCTAGCCCATGCCTGGGAGCAGCAACTTCAGGGAGGTCGAAACAAAGGGCCTTTGCCAAAAGGGTGGCTTTGGAAATATGACGGCGTGCCTCCTAGAGATTTCAAGTCGGCTTAAATTTAAATAGGGCTGAGAGAAAGAATGGCTAAGCCAGGCTTATTATCATCTAGCGACCTGATGACCAATATGATTGCTATCTGCTTGGGCCTGACCAGCGCCTTCATGGTTCAGACCATGCTTTTGATAACTGTTCCTCTTTATGCGCTTGAGCTTGGAGCTACTCCGCTGCTTGTCGGGATTATTCTGTCTTTTCCATATTTGCTGCCATTGATACTGGCAATTCCTCTGGGTGGAGTGATCACCCGCTATGGAGGCAAGAGAATAGTTATCGCAGGTGCGGTGGGGATGGCAGCCGGTCCATGGGTAATAGCGCTTTTTCCCGGTTATGTGGGCCTCATAATAGCCCAGCTGATTATTGGCATCGCACATATGGTTATGGTGTTGGCCGGGCAATCCATTATTTCCGGGCTTGGACACGGCAAGGCGTTGGAAAAGTATTTTGGCTGGTACGCCACATGCCTATCCGGTGGCCAGCTTGTTGGGCCATTGTTGGCTGGATGGTTGATTGACCTAAAAGGAATAGATCTGTCGTTAATAGTGATGGGCTGGATCGGCTTGGTTGGAGTTGTCTGCGGGATCTTTCTTACTGGTAGTGCTAAGGAAGGCCAGACTCCAGAACGGTCACTTCTTGGATATAGAGCACAAGCTCGCCTTTTGAAAACTAATCCGGGCGTCAAAATCTCAATTGCTTTGACAGTTGCCGTTATGTTTGCCCTAGGAGCACATGGGAGTTTCCTTCCGGTTTACTTGGAGAGTCTGTCTGTTCCTGCAACAGTAATTGGCGCATTGGTTAGCTTTCGGGCATTTTGCGCAATGGCCGTAAGGCCATTCATGTCGCCGGTCATTGAATTTCTGGGCGGGCGTCCCGCCGCGATGGTTTGGTCGTCGGCTTTTGTTGCTGTAGGACTAATGTTTACTGGTGTTACTGGGAATATCTATCTGCTTGCTGTATTGGCAGTGCTTGTGGGGATTGGTTCAGGGATATCACAGCCGTTGTCAATGGTGGTACTTGCAGAGCACGTGCCTGCTGCCCAGCGCTCTAGCGCCCTAGGAATGCGCCTTATGGGGAATCGTGGTGCTCAGTTCCTTGCCCCTTTAACGCTGGGAATTTTGGCGGAAACTGCGTCATTTGGTCTAACTTTTTTTGTTGGTAGCCTGTTTGTTTTTGCGTTCGTTGCAATGATCGTTTTTTTAATACCTGATTTTAAGAAAGAAATAACAGAGATAAAAACGGATTGAGATCTAAGTATACAGAGTGTCTTCTTCAATTTCATTTAGAAGCCATTCTCGAAAAATTTGCATCTTAGGAGATATTAATCGACCCTCAGGGTAGATCAGATAGTACGATAATTTCCGCGTTAACGGCTTTGTAAAAGGCCTTACTAGTGTGCCCGACTTAAATTCATTCTGGAGCATCCTGATTTGTCCCATTGCAATGCCCATGTTGTCGATGGCTCCCTGGTACGCGAGAAGTGAGCTTGGAAACTCAGTTATTTCTAAATCCTTGGGACACTCTGCTCCCATATAGTTTAACCAATCTTTAAAGTCGGTTTTTCTATAGCGGGACTGCAATAACGGATAGTCTAATATATCGCTGGGTTTAGTTATTGGAGTGTCTTCTTTAATAAGGTTTGGGCTACAAACAGGCTCTATAACATCATCAAATAGATGTTCGCCTAATCCTTCATAACTATTTTCTTCACAAAGTTGAATGGCGGCATCCGCATCTGATTTTGAAAAATTAATTGGAGCCACGTTAGTCGAAATCCGAATTGATATCTCAGGATGTATTTCCTTGAAGCGATTAAGTCGTTTTATTAACCATTTTGCTGCAAAAGTTGTATATACCTGTATTCGAAGTGGTGATGTAATAGACGATCTTTGCAGGCGTTCTGTAGCCGATGCAATGGCCGTGAATGCTGGCCCAATTTCTTTCTGATAGCTTTCTCCCACTTCTGTGAGAAATACCCCGCCTTGCTCTCTGATGAATAGCTTAATTCCCAGGTAGTCCTCCAGTGTTGCGATCTGGCGGCTGACCGCAGACTGACTGACAAATAGTTCGACTGCGGCTTTAGTGAAACTGCCTTGCCGAGCCACACATTCGAACACTCGCAACGGGTTGAGGGGTGGGACTTTTCTGCTCATTTTAACATCATGCGTTTTGTGAATGGGGGGGGGTTACAAATGCGAAGTAGTAACACCGCTAAAGAACAGTTTAACTGACAATGAGCGGTTTGGGAAATGGAAGAAAAATTTGATCTAAAACCCACGTTCAAGATTTCGTTTTCCTTGTTTACAATTAGCGATTAATATGAGGTTTTCAATGTTCAAACAAAAAAATTGTCTGTCTGTCAATTATTGTTGCTAGTGCTGTTTCAGTGCCGACTTGGGCTCAAGATTCGTCTCCAAAAGTGGATATTGAAACCTATGGTCATCTTAATATTGGCTATATGAATGGCGACACTGGTAATGGTTCTGAGAGCTATATAGTAGATAACGATAATAGTGCCAGTCGTGTGGGTGCCATATTAAGTGGATATGTTGATGATCTCGGTGTGACAGTGGGTGTCCATGCTGAATTGGAATATCAACAGAATGCCTCGAACATCGTTACGCCAGACAATCGTAGCGTTAACGGTGACTTTAACGAACGCCAACTCAACGTTTTTGCTCAGGGTGGCTTTGGTAAGGTTTCATTGGGGCAAGGGAGGGGATGGCGCAGCCAATGGCAATATTGAAAGAGATCTTTCTGGGACGAATGTTGTTTCATTTGCAAATCCGGCTCTAATCGGTGGGGCTCTCTCCTTCATTGATCGCGGTGCAGGCGACGAGGTTGCTCTGAAATCGGCGATGAGTGACCAGGATTTTGAAAGTCGTTATGATCGCCTGCGTTATGATGCGCCTTCGCTTGGCCCGGTGAATCTATCTGTGACGAAAGGGGTTGGCTATGTGTACACTCCGGTAAAGTGGCTGAATCTATACCCTGGATACAATAATCATTCACTTGATCGTCGAAGTGGTAATTATGACGATGTGAATACTGTGCTGGTAGGTTCTCGCCTTAAATTCTGAGCGGCATCGGGAACACTACGAAGGGGCTCGAATGAGCCCCTTTTTGCGTTCTATTTGCTAAGTATTGTGGGGTTTTGTTTGGTCCAGGTAATGATTTCACCTGCTACCGGCATCATCGAGTTCGCATCAAGATGTAGGTGATGACCTCCCTCAAGTTTGATTTGGGTGAGGCCTTTGATGGCTTTTCGGCACGCATGACTAGGGTCCCGTTCGTGAATAATACCTTGGTTTCCTTGAATAAGTAGGCTTGGGCATTGAATATTATCTAGAATGGCAACAGCCTGATTGGTTGAAAACGCTACTGGTCTCGGAGCTGTGATCTGGCGGTCGATACGTAGTCGATACCCGTTTCGAGTGTCACCTGTAAGGCTGCGAACTACGATTGGGCGCACTGTGTCCGAAGTAATTGGCAAGAGACTCTTACGGATACGAGCTTCAATGGCTTCATCAATATTTTGGTATTGTTTCTCGTAAAGGTAATCTTTTCGCTGTGCTGAGATACCACTCCTAAGATTATTAACCAGATGTTCCGGTTCGACAAGTCGGCCCAGAAGGCCGTCAATCAGTACTATTCTTCGTACGAGCTCCGGATAGGCTGCTGCCATAACATTTGCTACACCTGCACCTAAAGAATGGCCCAAAAGTGCCACTTTAGGATTGCCAAGTTCATCCAAGACATCAAGTACGTCATGACAGTAACTCCACATCGAATATTCCGAGCGTGGTGGCCGGTGGCGGGAGTGCCCGTGCCCAGAAAAATCAATGGCAATAATTCTTATGCCGAGTTCATTTGCGATAATTGGGGCAATTCTGGAGAAGGAGGCTGCGTTGTCCATCCATCCATGCATAGCGATCCATAGTGGATCGCTCCAAGATCCCCAAGTCATTCCCGAAAGCTTACTCCGTTTAAAAGTGAACGTACGGCTATCAATATTGTGCAGCACTTTAGCCCCTACAAAAAACCCTCACAGTATATGCGAGGGCAGAAATCACGGTGTATAATCGGTGAGGATAACTTGTTAAATCTTGTGTTAAGTTGAAACGGTGACAAGCGCATCTACCGCCAGTGCACCTTTGCCATCCTCCATAATCATCAAAGGGTTGATTTCAGCCTCGAGGATTCCGTGACTTTCAGATACGGCTAATTGAGAGAGCTTAACTATCGCTTCTGCTACAGCTTTGATGTCTCCTCGAGTTCTGCCTCTGAAGCCTGTAAGTGCTCCAAGGGCCTTTACTTCTCCGATCATCTCCATTGCTGCGTCAAAGTTTACTGGAGCGAGTCGTAAACTCCGGTCTTGATAAAGTTCTGTGTAGATCCCGCCGGCTGCAACCATAACGATAGGCCCTACATCTTTGTCTCGCTTAACGCCAATCAATGCTTCGCCTACTGATTTCACCATGCGTTGTACCAGCACTCGCTCAACTTTTTTACCAGGAAGGTTCTTCTCCACGTTATGACGAATCAGGTTGATGGCTTCTCCGAGCTCTTCTTCGTCATGGATAGGAAGAACTACACCACCTATGTCCGTTTTATGAGCAATCTCACTGCTTAGTACTTTGGCTACGACTGGGTATTCGAAAGAAAGCTCTGGAATTGGCTGGTCTACATCTACCACGATGTAATCCGCATGGGGCAGTCCCACCTCAGCAAAAAGCTTGTAAGCTGCGGCTTCGTCGATGGAACGTTGATTTGAGGGCCAGTTGCCGGTAACTGTTTTGAGTTCGGGGTTCGGTTCCCGTCTGTTTAACGCTGAGGCAATGACATCACCACAGGATTCAGGCGTTCTGAAGTTGGGTACCCCCTCTTCAGTGAGGAGGATTAACGCTTCTGGTGCCTCTGGAACTATAAAGCAGGCTAAAGGTTTCTTTTGATTGATGCTGTCAATGACGGGTTTAACTGCAAGGTTTGGATGATTTCGCGCTGATGACCCTACCACTGCAAGAACGAGGTCGAACTCTTCTGCCTGGCAAAAGATATCGAGCGCTGACTTCATCACATCATACTGAGTTCCGGCCAGGGTCAGATCGAGAATGCGTCCGGACCCCCCATCAATACCAGCTGCTTGAAGCTTGTTCTGCGTCACCTCTGAGGGTGGAACAACGTCGATACCGCGTATGCCGAGCTGATCGACGGCCATTGCTGCGCCGCCTCCAGTAGTAGTGACAACGCCAACACGTGGACGTGGGTCACCGGATTTTCGGGCTGGCGTCTTAGTCAGCAAGGGCAGCGATTCCAGGAGGCCTTCAAACGTGTCGACGCGTGCGATTCCGCAGTCTCTTAGTAGCGCATCAGTAACACTGTCTTCACCAGCCAATGCGCCGGTATGAGAGACTGCAAGCTCAGCGGCAGCCTCAGAGCGCCCAAGCTTATAAGCAACTACTGGTTTGCCGCGTCCCGCCGCCGCAATAGCGAAGCGCCTGAGAGTGTCAGCATTGCGAGACGTTTCCAAAAATAACAGATAACCAGTAATAGTCGGATCATCCAGTGTGGATTCACAAATTTCACCGACGGACAAGTCGCACTCACTGCCCACGGAGACCAGTGTATTGAACCCAATACCTCTGGCCCTTCCACGCGAAGCAAGTGCGCCAATAAGACTGCCGCTATGGGAGGCGCAGAATATGCCTCCTTTCGGTAAACCCGGTTCACCAAATGCCGCATTGGCCGTAAGAGTCAGGTTCCGATGAACATTGACGAGGCCTATGCTGGATGGGCCAAGCAGGCGGACTCCGGCTTTGCGTGCAATCTCCTTGAGGCGATTCTCACGCTGAAGTCCGGCTGAGCCTTTTTCTGAAAAGCCGCCTGCGAGAATTGTGGCAACAGGAATTCTCAGCGCTCCGCATTCCTCAACTGCGGCAATAGCCTGTTCTGTGTTGGTAAGGATGAATGCGTGATCAGGGACTTCAGGTAGGGCGCTGAGTGATGGGTAGGCCTTCTCTCCCTGCACTTGTTCGCGGGCAGGGTTTACGTTGTAGATCGTGCCTTCAAAGCCCGCGCGTCGCAGGAACTGAAGCGGCCGAGCCGCCGTTTTCTCAGTATTATTTGAAATTCCGACTAGTGCAATGCTGGCAGGATTTAGCAACGCTTTCGCCAGGGCTTGGCCAGTAACTGCGTTAGACATGAGGTAACCTCTTGGAATCATTTGGCGCGTTGGTTAAAGCGGCGCTCGAACACCGACTCTGCAATTCTATTCTTCAGGATCTCCAAGGAGCCGCCTGCAATCATCCAGCCACGAGTTCGCTTCACGCAGTATTCGACAAGTGATTCGGAAGAAAAACCATATGCACCCATAGCTTGCATGGATTCGTTAGCAACGTTGAAACCAGCCTCGTTGCAGGCAAGCTTCGCAATTGCGGCGTCAAACGCGGTAGGTAGGGAATTCTCACCATTCACGGCTGCGCGGTACAGCAACATTTGCGCTGACTCGAGTTGTAAGGCCATCTCGGAAAATTTCCACTGTAAACCCTGGAATTCACAAAGCGGCCGTCCAAACTGGGTTCGTGTCAGACAATATTCTTTGGCGACGTTGAAAGAATATCGACCAAGCGCAAGAGCTCGGGAGGCGTTGCCGATTCGCTCAACGTTAAATCCCGAAATCTGTTTTTTGAATCCACCGGGCCCGAGAAGGACGTTGGATTTGTGAATCCTGCAATTGTCGAAATACAGCTGGCACCATTCTTCGCCGCTCATAAAGTGGGAGGGCTGGCCCACCTGTAGGCCTGGTGCATCTCGATCAATAATTACGGAGCCAATGCCGTCAAGTCCCGGACCAAACCGCACGTATACCAGATATGCTGTCGCATCAACGCTATGTGTGGAGAAGACCTTGGTGCCGTTGATGATGTAGTGATCGCCGTCCTCCTTGGCGCTGGTCTTAAGCTCGGTAACTGCAGAGCCAGCTTCTGGCTCACTCATTCCAAGACCCAACAACGTTTTTCCCGCTAGTAGGTCAGGCAGATAGCGCTCTTTGAGTTCAGGCGAAGCGTATTCTGCGAAAGTGCGAATTGCACCGAAGTTTCCTGCTTGAATAATGTCAGCGCTCTTGGGGCAGGAGGACGCCAGTTCCTGGATCGCTATGACAGCGTCCACTAGTGTGCCGCCGATGCCGCCATCTTCTTCCTTTACAAGAATCCCGATAAGACCTTGCTCGGCTAGCATTCGTGCCACTTCCCACGGGTAGCTACTGGAGTGCGCTCTTTCAAGTGCACCACTGGCCAAGTGGGCCTGACCGAAACGACGAACGCTGTCAGAGAACGTTTGTTGTTCTGGTGTTAAATCAAAATTCATAGCTGTCGCCTAATGTATTTGGTTGAAGGGTTGGGCAAACCGTATCTATAGAGTCCCTCCGAACCCTAAGCTTAGGCAACTTCGCATAAGTTAAGGCTGCCATGAGTTATTTGCATGCCTGCTGGTTCCGCACGAAATTGATCGATCAGGTTGGCATGTCAGAATCTTGCCTCTAATTTCTATCAACAAGTTAATGGAAACACGACTAGGCTGGTGAACGCCGTTCTTTTTCACCAAATCCGAGGGCATGATGAATGGTTATGCCCGCATTCGAAATTGTCTGTACTCAGCGCTTAGGCAATTGGGATAGTCTGCCAATCAACAGTTCATCACTCCTTGCGCTACATGGGAGCATCGATGGGCTGAGTCCGGCCCAAGTTTCTGAGGGGCTGACTGCGAGGCAGGAACTTAATAGCCTGTCGATTTAATTACACAAAAAGTTAGTAAATGCGAGGCTTGATATGAAAATAAAAAATATATTTAAAACAGTAGGTTATGCCGGTATTTTTGCATCGCTGTGCCTCGGCACAGTAGCAACCGCTACGGAGTACCGAAAGGTTGCAACTGCATCGACGACTGGTGCCTTCTATCCGATTGGCGGCGTATTTGCCTCAATCCTCTCTGATGAGATGGAAGGCTATAATTTCACCGCTGAGGCGACAGGCGGTTCTGTGGAAAACGCACGTCTGATCGGATCTGGCGAGAGTGATATTGGTTTCTTTGGTGGGGATACTCTTTGGAACGCTAATCACGCAAGTGGACCTTTTGAGGGGCGCCCTGCAATCGAGCTTGCACCTATTGCCAAAATATACAGCATGCCTCTGCATTTCGTTACTTTGGAAGGTACCGGTATAACAACGATAGCGGATTTGAAAGGGAAGACCGTTGCCGTTGGGGCGCCAGGCTCGGGTACAGGAAGTAAGGCAAGGATCGTGCTTGAAGGAGCTGGCCTGACCTACGGTGAGGATCTCGAACCACGTCTCCTTAACTTTAGAGAAGGTGCCGACGCCTTGGTTGATGGTAACGTCGACGCGGTAGTCATCTCCGTTGGTATGCCATCAGGTAACGTCCAGGAAATTGCAGCGACACACGATGTGGTATTGGCAAGTATTGGCGAGAAAGAACTGAAGCAAATGGTAGAGGCTGCGTCTTATCTTGAGCCTTTTGTTATCCCGGCGGGCACCTACACCGGTGTTGATGAGGACGTTCAAACGGTCAGTACGTCCACGTACATTGCCGTGCGCCAAGACATGGATGAGGAGGAAGTCTACAACATTTGTATGGCAGTGTTCGATAAAAATCTCGACAGGTTTAGAGCGGGACATGCCGCGCTCAGGACTACTCCAGTTGAGGAATACCCCAAAGGAATTATGCCTCTGCACGCGGGTGCTGAGCGTTGCTACAAGGATATTGGGTTAGTTGAATAAATAGCTTTTTAAGGCCATTCGGCTCCCGTTGATAAGCGGGAGCATTCTTAATTTCTGAGGTGAGATTATGGTGCGGCACTACACCATTTTTCTATTTGCCATGCTGATTTCTGGCTTCAGCCTTTATACTGGTCTCTTTGGGAGTCTGACGCCGGTTCTGCAACGTGGCTTTCATGTTACCTTGATCATTGCGTTAATCTTCCTCGTCCATCCTATGAAGAAGGGTGGAGTCTTTGGTCGAATTGTAGACCTTCTTCTTTTCGCGGCAATAATTGCATCTGGCCTTTACTTATACGAAGCCTATCAAACGATAAACCAGCGTATTGGTTATCTCACTATCTGGGATCGTCTGTTTGGATCTGCCTTTATTTTAATCCTACTTGAGGCATGTCGGCGGGTAGTTGGCTGGCCGCTAACAATTATTGCTGTGGTTTTCTTGGGATATGGGTTTTTTGGTTACGTCGTTCCTGGAAGCTTCGGTCATGGCGGTTATAGTCTAGATCGAATTGTTACAACGATGTTCCTGACTACTGAGGGTATATTTGGTCCGGCGGCTGCAGCAGCAGCAACGTTTGTTGCCATATTTATTATTTTCGGGACATTTTTGGAGAAGACTGGCGGAAGCCAAATATTTATTGACTTAGCTACAGCAATTGGTGGTAGGCGTCGAGGTGGTCCTGCAAAAGTGGCAGTATTTGCCAGTGCTTTGACAGGTTCTATCAATGGTAGTCCAGTCGCAAACGTCACTACGACTGGCATTTTCACAATCCCGTTAATGAAACGGATTGGCTATAAGCCGCATGTCGCAGGCGCTATTGAGTCAGTTGCATCTTGTGGTGGCTCTGTGCTCCCGCCAGTAATGGGGGTAGGTGCTTTCGTAATGTCTGAAATGGCAGGAATTCCTTATGCAGATATTGTGGTTGCTGCAATTCTGCCAGCTGTTCTTTATTTTATGTCAATCTTCTTTGTAGTCGATTTTGAAGCGGCAAAACGTCAGTTAAGGGGATTAAACAAGGAGGATTTGCCTGACATTAAAAAAACTCTTAAAGCTAGTCTTCTTTTGTTAATTCCCTTGGTGGTACTTGTCTACTTCCTGGTGTTCGCGAAAGTGTCTGTGACGCGCTCTGCTTTGTTTGCTATCGGCGCAACCATTGTTGTTGGTTATTTGAATCCAATTGAACGCCTGACATTCCGAAAAATTATCGAAATTCTTGAGGTGTCTGCGAAACGGATGCTGCTGGTTTCTGTGGCCTGTGCAGCGGCTGGCTTGGTTGTGGGAATTATCACCCTGTCAGGAGTTGGCTTAAAATTGTCTGGCGCTCTAATGGCCCTAGGTGAAAGTTCGCTGCTTCTGAGTTTGGGACTTGTGATGCTTGGCACCCTTGTTGTTGGGATGGGACTACCTCCAACGCCCGCTTATATCGTCTTCTCGGTTCTCTCTGTGCCAGCTTTGCTAGAGCTTGGGGTTAGTGCATTGGCAGCACATTTGTTTGTTTTCTATTTTGCGTCCTTTGCACCGATCACGCCACCAGTCTCTTTGGCTGCCTACACGGCTGCAGGTATAGCGGGCAGTAAACCAATGAGGACGGGAATGGTTGCTTTCCTATTTTCGCTTCCGGCTTTCATGATCCCATTCTTGTTTATATATGGGCCCGGATTATTACTGGAGGGTGACCTACAGTCGATCGCTACTACTTTCATTACTTCAGCATTGGGTATTGTTGCGTTTGCCACGGTTACGGTGGGATGGTTTATCTCTAGCCTGAATCTGTGGCAGAGGGGAGTGATTGCGATTGGAGCGTTCACGCTAATTGTCCCAGGCGGTATGACAGATTTGATCGGTATGGCCATAATTGGAACGGTTCTGATTCAAATTCTCGTATTCCGCAGTAAAGTTTCTTCGGAGTCAGTAAATGGCTGCGCGTGAACGCAGCCAGCACTCCTGCTCTGCCCACTTTGAGGACAAATGAATGTCGTTACTAATGAACGCGTCTGAAAAGGCTTGCGGTCTCGCAAATAGGCCTATTTCGCCAACCACGTTGCATGAGACAAAGCGAGTCATAATGGACTGGTTGGCGGCGACTTTACCTGGAACCGTTACTCCCCTTGTCGACTCCCTTAAAGATGCGATATCAGATGATTTGTTTGAACAGAAGGAAAAAGGTTCGACTATTCTTGGTAACGCTAGGCGGGGCTCATCGCGTACTGCTGCATTTGTCAATGGAACGGCTTCGCATGTTGTTGAGTTCGACGATATTTTCCGTGATGCAATTTACCACCCCGGAAGTCCCGTAATTGCTGCTGCCCTAGCCTTGGGTGAAACCAGGAATGTCACCGGCATAGAGTTTATCCGCGCAGTGATTTGTGGTTATGAGGTGTCAACTAGGATCGGCGCCGCTGTTCAGCCGGCCCACTATAAGCATTGGCATACCACAGGAACAGTAGGGTGTTTTGGAGCTGCGGCCGCCGCTGCTGCGATACTCAAGCTGCCTCCCCGGAAGTTTGCTCATGCGATATCGACAGTTGGGACTTTTGCAGCTGGCTTGCGTGAAGCGTTTCAGTCTGACGCTATGAGTAAACCTCTTCATGCTGGCCGTGCTGCGGAAGCAGGTGTAACGGCGGCCCTACTTGCAGAGAGCGGGTTTACCGGCGCTGATACTATTCTTGAAGGGGACTCAGGCTTTGGCGTTGCGATGGCTGATGGCGATGTGAGTTGGGACGGTGTTTTTGATGACATTGGTGAAACATTCAATATCGAATCGGTCACTTTAAAGAATCACGGTTGTTGTGGGCATACCTTTGCTGCCATTGATGCTGCACTTGCACTAGTCAAAACCCACAACTTTACATGGAAAGAAGTCGAGCACGTTGAGATCGAAACTTATCGAACAGCAGTCCAAGTTGTAGGTCGTGATGACGCCAAGACTTCGTTCGATGCCCGATTTAGCATTTTCTTCACTGTAGCAACTGCTCTGGTCTACGGAAGTGTGCGCCTGAATGCGTTTAGCCCTGAACGGCTTTCTGATCCAGCTATACGGTCAGTAATGGATCGCATCAGCTTATCGGTTAACGAGGAGCTAGAGAGTAGCTACCCGAAAAGGCGCGGTGCCCTCGTTCGCATAACTTATCGTGGAGGACACGTTGTCGAATATCTGCAGCGGTTCCGGCACGGCGATCCGGAGGAGCCACTTACTGATGAAGAGCTCTCAGAAAAATTTTATGAACTGGTTACTCCGGTAATCGGTCGCGAATCAGCGGAATTGTTGAGTGATCAGGTCTCGAACCTAGATACCCTTTATCTTGCGGATTTGCTCGGCACATTGAATAGAACCACTTGGTAAAGCAGGTTTTCAGACAACACAAATTTAAGTTTGTATAGGGGAGAAGAAGCTTTGGATAGCGAGGTTGTATACGAGCGCAAGGGGTCCTTGGGTATTATCCGAATCAATAATCCACCAGTGAATGCTTTGAGTCAGAGGGTCCGACGAGGCATTCTTAAAGGGCTTGAGCAAGCTTTAGCTGATGTAGAAGTATCGGCCATTGGAATATGTTGCGAGGGAAAAACGTTCATTGCTGGTGCGGATATAAGAGAGTTCGGAAAGCCCCCGGAGGCGCCGTTTCTGCCGGAAGTAACTGCTGCCATCGAGGCGAGTAGAAAACCTGTGATTGCAATGATTCATGGGACTGCTTTAGGCGGAGGTTTGGAAATTGCTTTGGCATCCCACTATCGGATAGCAAGTGTCCATCCGGAAACCAGTGATTTCCAGCACCACCTCTGATCGTATTTTATACAGTCGTGTGGTGGTCAATCTACAATTAGCTGCAGCGGGCGGCATCTCGTTCTGGGGCCATCGTTTTGGCCATTCTGCAGACGGCCGAAGGCCGTGCCACTCATTCTGGCGTGATAT